>JAGRJR010000049.1 GCA_020442635.1 Lysobacterales bacterium | reverse complement strand
GGTTTTTTTAATGAGTTAATGATTTTTTTTTCATTTTTTGTAGCCTGCACTTCAGCTAACTCATAAGAACTGTCTAATTCCGGTATTTCTATAATAAACTCATCAGCGCCAAGTCGTGCAACGGTTTCGCCTGGCTTAAGGGTTTCTCTTATGGTGTGAGCTACTTTTCTTAGTAATTTGTCGCCTACTTTGTGACCTTGAGAATCATTGATGTTTTTGAAATTATCCAAATCCAAATACAGAATGGCTCCAATGTGATTAAATTGTTGCGCTCGAATCAGTGAAGATTTGAGTCGATCGATCAGTAATAAACGATTGGGCAAACCTGTTAAAGGGTCATGATGAGCCAGGTACTCAATCTCCTCTTCATATTGTTTTGCCTGGCTGACATCGATGCCAATAGTGACCATAGCTTTTTCATAATCTCTACTGCCTGAATAGGGCACTTTGGTCATCATCATGCTATAGGAATGGCCATCACTATCCCTGACTTCCATTTCTACATTTCTGGTTGTTGAAGAGTGTATATAAGGTGCAAAATTTTCAAAAAATGGGTTGTTGTCAACAATGTCAAATAGATTGCAATGACTGTCATCTTTGATGCCAAAAAACACCTTGGCATAATCATTGGCTAAGAACAAAACTCCCTTGTTATCATTGGCAAAAATCATGTGAGGTAAAATGTTTATCATTTGATTGAGTTGAGTTTCACCTCGTGACAATTCTGCGACTCTTCTTTTCACTTGTGATTTGAATAATATGGCCGCAGCAAAAGCGGTCAGAGCCAATAAAATTAAACCAAGAATTAAATAAATAAACCAGAGAGGTATTTTAGGTTTTGTGTAAATTTGTGTCCATTTTTGGCGTGTTTTGAAATAAAAGGATTCTGGGTTTTCACGCCAAATGGTCATTTGCTTATCATAATAACTCAAAAATTCATGACTGCGTTGCTTAGGTGCTGAAATATAAACTTTGAATGGATCAAAAACGATACCGCTCGGAATAATGTTTAAATTTTTCAGGTAAGAGGCACCAACCATGTTATTGGAAACTGCGGCATCTACCTTTTGTTCAGATAATAACTTAAAGGCTTCATCATAAGATTCTGTATAAATAACATTGCAATTAATTTCAAATTGTTGGCATTGTTTTAGAAAATTTTGACCGTTAAAATCATTGTCCATTAAAGCAATGTCTTTGCCATTTAGGTCAAAAAAACTTTCTATGTTTGATGTGGCTGGTAAAAAAACCTGCCCCCATACGTTCGCAAAACTATTTTTTGAAAACTCCAAAAATTGTGCCCTCTGATTGGAGTATGCAGTGGAAACCATGCCATCAAGTTGATGATTTTTCATCATTTCCATCAAATCTGAAAAATTGCCGTATATCCACTCAATATCAAATTTTTCCTGGCGAGCAATTTCATTGAGAATTTCAACAATTAACCCATCAGCCTGACTTTGTTGATTTCTGAAAGATAATGGAAAAGTATCGAAATAGCCGATTTTGTATTGTACGACCGCCCCTTGGTCATTGGCTGCAAATTGCGTCTGAGCCAAGCCCTCATGAGCTTGAATCATGAATGCCAGAAATATGAATGTACGAAATGTTATCATTATTTAGTTTTTGGTATATTTCATCATACTACTTCTCACAATACCTGCCAATTAAAAAATATCCTTCATTTGACGCATTTTTGCGAAACAATCGATCTCATTATCTATTTTTGAATTTGTTTTGTTGTTGATGAAGTTATACATCTCCAACCGGTCTGTTCTGAGAAAAGGGTTGAGTGATTTCTGTAATTTTAAAGGCACTGGAATACTGGGTTTATGCTGCTGACGCATTTTAGTGATTTTATCCCTGTACTGAATTAATAGGCTGTTTTCTGGTTCAAGTGATAATGCAAAAGCCAGATTGGTCAAGGTGTACTCATGAGTGCAGTAAACCAGCAAGTCATCATCCAAGGCTTTGAGTTTATTTAAAGAATTAACAAATTGTTTTGCGGTACCCTCAAACATGCGACCACAGCCCATATTGAAAAGTGTATCACCACAAAATAACCATTTGTCATTGTAATAACAGACATGGCTGGATGTATGACCAGGCGTTTCAATTACTTGAAACTGTAGTTCCAAAGCTTCAATAATCGCCAGATCACCTTCCTTGACTGTGCTGGTTTTAAAGCCAATGCGGGGATCAATGGGGGCAAAAATTTCACAATTTGGATAGTGCTTTAATAATTCTGTTACGCCATTGATGTGATCATAATGGTGATGAGTAATTAATACTCCAATGAGATTTAGATTGTTCTTATGTAAATAATCCAATGCAGGCTTGGCATCACCTGGATCCACCAAGATGGCTCTTTGTTCATCATGAATGGTCCAAATATAGTTGTCTTCAAAGGCGCAAATTGGCTTAATATGTAATGACATAAATGCTGTTTTTCACATACGAGAGTCAGATTATTATAGAATATCCGGCTTTAAATCTATAGTGTTTGGATTTGGGTGATTTAATTAAAAAAATATCAATTTATACCGATGGCTCTTGTCTGGGTAATCCTGGTCCTGGTGGTTGGGCAGCCTTGCTGGTTTACAAGGGTAGACAAAAAATGATTGCTGGTTATGCAGCAAAAACAACCAATAATCAAATGGAATTAATGGCCGTAATAAAAGCCTTATCAGCCCTCAAACAGTCCTGTGCTATTGAGCTGTATACCGACTCTAAATATGTGATGGACGGTGCGTTACAATGGTTAGAAAACTGGAAAACAAGAAATTGGATTAATAGTAAAAAAGAAGCGGTTAAAAATGTTGAATTGTGGCAATTGTTAGATGAAAAACTACAGCAACACCAAATAAATTGGCATTGGGTCAAGGGACACTCAGGGCATGCCGAAAATGAAAAGGTCGATGATGAAGCCAGGAGGCAAGCAGAAATTATTCAGAGTACAATAAGACAGGATCACGAAAATGACCAACAGTAAACTAATCATGCTTGACACCGAGACCACGGGTTTAAAACCTCAAGATGGACACCGCATCATTGAGATAGGGGCTGTTGTGGTGTTGAATCGTGAAATCACAGACTTACACTATCATCAATTTGTAAATCCACAATTTGCAGTCGAACAAGAAGCATTAGCCGTTCATGGAATTAGTAATGAGTTTTTGGCCGATAAACCACTATTTGAACATGTGGTAGATCAATTCATTGCTTTCATCGAAGGTGCTGAATTAGTGATTCACAATGCGCCTTTTGATGTGGGCTTTATCAATCATGAGTTTGAGATGTGTGGCAAAGCTTTTAAATTGGAAGACATTTGCCAAATCACTGATTCCCTAGAATATGCCAGAAAAAAACATCCCGGTGCCAAAAATAATTTGGACGCACTGTGTAAAAGATACAACATCAGTAATGAACATCGTACCTTGCATGGCGCTTTATTAGACTCTGAAATTTTAGCTCAAGTTTATTTGGCCATGACCGGAGGACAAACCAAATTGAATTTACAAATGAACCAGGAAGCCAATAGTCAGGGACAGACTTTCAATTTGCAGACACTTCCAGAATTAATCAGTATTAAAGCCAATCAGGCAGAGTTATTATCTCACCAAGAATGGCTGAGTAAACATGAAAGCGAAGACAACCCTTTTTTGTGGAACAAACACTGAACAATAGCAGCCGTTACTTCTCAACTGCGACCAACTGAGATACAATGTGCCACCTTTATATCACCAGGAAATTTGGACATGTTAGATCCGCAAATTTTACGCGCTGATTTACAACAAACAGCAGAAAAATTAGCACAAAGGGGTTATCAATTAGATGTGGAGTCGTGGGAGCAATTGGAGCAATCACGTAAAGCCATTCAGATAGAAACTGAAACCCTGCAAAACAAAAGAACCACTATTTCCAAGTCTATTGGTCAAGCCAAAGCTCAGGGGCAGGATGTTCAGTCGTTGTTGGATGAAGTCGCACAAATTGGTGAACAATTAGAACAGTCCAAAACTCAACTGAAAGAAATTCTGGGGCAACAGGAACTGGTCACTTTGTACACGCCCAATCTGGCGCACGGCTCGGTGCCAGTTGGTAAAGATGAAGAGGATAATGTTGAAGTCAGAACCTGGGGGGTACCTAAACAGTTTGGTTTTACTGTTAAAGATCATGTCGAACTGGGTGAAGTTAATCGTGGACTGGATGCCGAATCGGCAGCAAACTTATCTGGCTCGCGTTTTACTTTGTTAACTGGTGAAATTGCGCAAATGCATCGCGCTTTGGCTCAATTTATGTTGGACACGCATATCCAGAAGCATGGTTATACCGAATACTATGTGCCATATTTAGTCAACGCTCAAACCATGCAGGGCAGTGGTCAATTACCTAAGTTTGCTGATGATGCATTTATTACTGAAGATGAACGTTATTTAATTCCAACCGCTGAAGTGCCTTTGACTAATTTGGTGGCAGATACCATCATTGATGCCAATGAATTACCGATTAAGCTGACTGCGCACACTCCTTGTTTTCGCAGGGAAGCTGGCAGTTACGGAAAAGACACCAAAGGAATGATCAGACAGCATCAGTTTGATAAGGTTGAAATGGTTCAAGTCGTCCATCCTGAAAAGTCGTTCGAGGCATTGGAAGAAATGACCAGTCATGCCGAAGCCATTTTGCAAGCACTTGAGTTACCTTATCGCACCATTGTGCTTTGTACGGGTGATATGGGTTTTTCTGCGACTAAAACGTATGATCTTGAGGTTTGGTTGCCTGCTCAGAACACCTATCGTGAAATCTCATCGGTTTCAAACTGTACTGATTTTCAAGCCCGTAGAATGCAGGCACGTTATCGTTCAGCTGAAATGAAAAAACCACAACTGGTACACACCCTGAATGGTTCTGGTTTGGCTGTAGGTCGAACCCTAATAGCTGTGATGGAAAATTACCAAAATGAAGATGGTAGTATCACTGTTCCTTCTGTTTTGCAGCCTTACATGGGAGGTAAAGTGGTCATCAATCAGAAATAGAACAAAAATTGTAGAATGCTTCTCAAATTATTAAAGCCAATTCAAACAGCGTGCATTGTGTTTGTGTTGCTTTGATTGTTTGTTATAATCATCAAAAAGTTTAATAGGAAGAGCGAGATGAAATTACATTTTCCCCAAGGCGATCACGCTGATGTAGATTTGGTCAATGGTGAGTACACCATTGGTGGTTCTGATGCAGCAGACATCACTCTGAAAGACAAAGGACTTTCTGATATTCATGCCAAATTTATTATCAATGATGGTGAGTGCCAAGTGGCTATAGACAATCCTGCAAGATTAATTTCAGTAAATGGCAAATTGGTTAAAGACAGCAAAGAGGTCAGAGAAGGTGACTTGTTGATTGCCGCACAGGTTCACATGAAGTTAACCTCTGATGTGGTGGTCGAAGAGGAAGACGATAACCGCACTCGCATCCGTATGGCGTTACCCAAATATATTTTGCGTGGAGTTTCTGGGGCTTATTTCGGAAAAACTTATCCATTAAGGGGATCCACTGTTATAGGGCGACACTCAGAATGTCATATTTGTGTCAATGCAGATGGTATATCAAGAAAACATGTGCAAATTGATGCTGAGGCTGATGGTTTGAAAGTCAGGGATTTAGGATCCTCCAATGGCACGTTTGTGAATGGTAAAAAAATTGAGGAAGCTGAACTCCAGGTAGGTGATGAATTAAAAATTGACAACCTCAGATTTTTGGTGCAAACGCCTGGAATGACAGATCCTGCTTTAGAAAAAACGCAGAAAACCAATGCTCAGGTGACGCAAAAAAGACCTTCTGCTCCAGAAATGGAAGAAAAAAGTGGTGGTGCGTTGAAGTGGATCATTACTCTGGTTGTGTTAGGTGGTGCAGTTGCAGCTGCTTGGAAGATGGGTTACCTGAACGGATTGCTTGGTTAAATCATCATTTTTATGAATAACTAAAAAGCGGACTTAGGTTCGCTTTTTTTTTGAGAAAATCCCCGCTTGGTTTATGGAAATTTGTGTAGAGTACAAAAGCAATCGTTGCATTTTTACAGTATAATCTAGCATCTAAAATTTTCTGTTATATGGGGACAATATGACCAGTGATTTGGGTAACTTAACGACCATTGAATTTACCAAGGAAAATCAGGTAGCCACGATTGTTTTGAACCGACCAGACAAGCTCAATGCGTTCTCAGCAGCCATGCATCAGGAATTGTATTGGGTACTGACAAACATAGCAAACGATGACAGTATTCGCTGTGTGTTGCTAACGGGTGCCGGTCGGGGTTTTTGTGCAGGACAAGATTTGGATGAGCGTAAAGGTGGTGAAAAAATGGATTTGGGTGAAAAGCTGGAGAATGGATATAACAAAAATCTGCGACTGCTAAAAACCATTCATGCACCAATAGTTTGTGCGGTTAATGGTGTAGCCGCTGGAGCTGGAGCTAATATTGCGCTTAATTGTGACATTGTGGTGGCCAAGAAGTCAGCCAAGTTTATTCAGGCATTTTCCTCCATAGGCCTGATTCCTGACTGTAATGGCACCTGGTTGTTGCCAAAATTGGTCGGATTAGCACGGGCTAAAGCCATAGCCATGTTGGGAACCCCCATTTTGGCTGAACAAGCGGTTGATTGGGGTATGATTTATGAAGCCGTGGATGATGAGGTATTTGACACTCATGTCAGTGATTTGGTTGATACTTTAGCTAAGCGACCCACCAGAGCTTTAACTTTTATCAAAAATATTTTTGATGAGTCGTATGGTAATCCTTATGGGGCACATTTAGACCGCGAGCGTGATGTGCAAAGAGTGTGTGGTCTGACTCATGATTTTGCTGAAGGAGTGGCCGCTTTTAAGGAAAAAAGGAAACCAGAATTCAAAGGGCACTGAGTATGGCTGATGAAATAAAAATTGTTGGCGTAATTGGTGCGGGCACCATGGGTATGGGCATTTGTGAAGTGGCTGCTGCCAATGACTGTAGGGTGTTGGTTTATGATATTGATGAATCTTTTGCCCGAAAATCACACGATGCATTATCAAGCCGACTAAAAAAGCGTGTTATCAATGGCAAGATAACTCAAGAGCAAGCCGATAACATCGTTCAAGCCGTTAAAGTGGTGAAATCATTGGATGACTTTCTGGTTTGTGACTTGGTGGTCGAGGCTGTCATTGAAAATCTAGAAATAAAAAAACAAATATTTCAACAGCTTGAAAGTATTGTTTCAGAAAATACTTTATTGTCAACCAATACCTCATCGATTTCTGTCACTGCCATTGCTGCGGCTTTGCAAGCCCCTAGCCGATTGTTTGGTCTGCATTTTTTCAATCCAGCGCCGGTGATGAAATTGGTGGAAATCATCAAAGGTTTAAAAACAGATGATGTGCACGTTCAACAGGCGAAAAAACTCTGTAAACGCTGGGGTAAAATTCCTGTTGTTGCCAATTCCACACCTGGTTTTATTGTTAATCGGGTGGCCAGACCATATTACGGCGAAGCCTTAAAAATGTACCAAGAACAAATGGCCTCAGCCATTCACATTGATACGGTGATGTCTAAAGGCGCTGGATTCAGAATGGGGCCCTTTGAACTGATGGACTTGATTGGTATTGATGTTAATTTTGCGGTCAGCCAGACGGTATTCAGAGAAATGTATAATGATCCTCGTTATAAGCCATCTTTACTGCAAGGCGAAATGGTACATGCCAATCTTTTGGGGCGCAAAACAGGCATAGGTTTCTACCCATATGATGGCGGTGTAAAAACAACCAAAGCAGATTACTTACATAGCGATGCCAAATTTGATCAATTTATAGTGCCGGATGACATGACTTTGTTAAGCCGGATGTTTAGTGAATTCGAGTATGATCAACGCAAGTGGCAGGGTGATAAAATCATTATCAGTGGTTGCCAGTTATTGCTTTCTAATGGTTTGACTGCCAAGCAAATAGAGCAAAGTGATGGTATGCCAACTTGTTTGGTGGACTTGTCATTTGATTTTATGAAAGCAGAATGTGTGAATCTGGTCTTCAGTCCTAAAGTTGATGTATTTATGAAAAATCGCATTGTCGCGTTGATCAATCACATTGGCAAAGACGTGTTGGAGTCTCAAGATCAACCCGGTATGATTGCTACCAGAACGCTTGCCATGCTGATAAATGAGGCTGCGGATGCTGTATTCAATGGTGTTTGTGATGCGGATGATGTCGATCTGGCAATGAAATACGGGGTGAATTATCCCAAAGGATTGTTGTCCTTTGCCACAGAATTGGGGTGGCAACACGTGGCTAATATTTTAGAAAACTTACAATGTTGGTTTGGCGATGACCGTTATCGGCTCTCTCCCTATATCAGGAATCAATTATGAGGAAAGTGTTTATCTGTGATGGCATCAGAACGCCCATTGGTCGGTTTGGTGGTGCATTGGCCAGTGTGCGACCAGATGATATGCTGGCGCTGGTTATTAAGGAATTGATGCAACGTAATCAACAATTAACTGGTGATGATGTTGATGATGTTATAGCTGGATGTGCCAACCAGGCGGGAGAGGACAATCGCAATGTGGCGAAGATGTCTGCATTGCTTGCTGGTTTGCCCACCAATGTAGCTGGTATGACGGTTAATCGCTTATGTGCGTCTGGTTTAGATGCCATTGCCACTGCGGCCAGAACAATAGCTTTTGGAGATGCAGAAGTGATGATTGCGGGAGGAGTCGAATCGATGTCGCGAGCACCTTTTGTGATGCCAAAAGCCACCACAGCTTATTCCAGGAATGCGGAAATTTATGACACCACCATTGGTTGGCGCTTCATCAATCCTAAGCTACAAAAACAATACGGCACCGATTCCATGCCTGAAACGGGTGAAAATGTTGCTGAAAAGTTTAAGGTTTCAAGGGAGGATCAGGATTTATTTGCCTATAACAGTCAGCAAAAAACCGCTCAAGCACAACAAGCTGGTGTGTTCGATGAAGAAATCGTACCCGTGATGATTCCGCAACGCAAAGGCGATGATGTGGTGGTTGTACAGGACGAGCATCCAAGAGCAGATACAAAATTAGAAAAACTGGCGCAGCTTGGAACACCCTTTCGTGAAAACGGCACGGTAACCGCAGGTAATGCTTCTGGTGTTAATGACGGTGCTTGTGCTTTGCTGATTGCTTCAGAAGATGCTGTTGAAAAATATGGTCTGAAGCCATTGGCTCGATTTGTCGGAGCCAATGTGGCAGGTGTTGATCCAGATGTGATGGGCATAGGTCCTGTACCAGCCAGTAAACAACTGTTGGAACGATATGGGTTAACCACTGATGATTTAGATGTGATTGAATTGAATGAAGCATTTGCATCACAGGGATTGGCTGTATTGAGAATGCTTGGCATTGCCGATGACGATGCCAGGGTTAATCCCAATGGTGGGGCCATTGCATTGGGTCATCCTTTGGGTATGAGTGGTGCCAGATTGGCTCTAACCGCTACCAGGCAATTACAAAGAATAAATGGCCGTTATGCACTGTGTACCATGTGCATAGGCGTTGGCCAGGGTATGGCCATGTTGTTAGAGAAGGTCTGAGCATGTTTTTTTGGATGGTTGACTTTAGTCAACCTCTTAGACAAATCTAAAAGATTGTTCAGGTCGGCAGAAGCTGCTGACCCTCAGATTTTCTGCATTAATATGTCGCAAAGCCGATTAGCATAAAGCTAAAATAACACTAAGATTAAACAGAGAAAAACTATGTATTCACAAGGCTTAACAGATGCCAAGGGTGGGGATGAACCTGCTGAATTATTGGCTGAGTTCCAGGCAAAAATAGACCGTGAGGAGAAAATTGAACCACGTGACTGGATGCCGGAGGCTTATCGCAAAACTTTAATCAGACAAATGTCACAGCATGCGCATTCGGAAATTGTTGGACAATTGCCAGAAGGTAATTGGGTGACCCGTGCGCCGAGTTTAAAGCGCAAAATGATTTTGCTGGCCAAAATTCAGGACGAAGCAGGCCATGGTTTGTACATTTATTCCGCAACGGAAACATTGGGTGTAACCCGTGATCAGTTAAATGATGAATTGCTCACTGGTAAAGCCAAGTATTCCAGTATTTTCAATTATCCAACTTTGTCATGGGCGGATATTGGTGCTGTGGGTTGGTTGGTCGATGGTGCGGCCATCATGAATCAGGTGCCTTTGTGCCGGACTTCTTATGGGCCGTATTCACGCTCAATGATTCGGATTTGTAAGGAAGAAAGTTTTCATCAGCGACAAGGTTATGAAATCATGACTGTGCTGGCCAGAGGTTCAAAAGAACAAAAAGACATGGCACAACGTGCTCTGAACCGATTTTGGTGGCCATCTTTGATGATGTTTGGTCCCAGTGACAAGGATTCAAAACATTCAGAACAATCTATGAAGTGGAAGATTAAACGATTTACCAATGATGAATTACGTCAAAAATTCATTGATGCCACTGTACCACAAGCTGAACATCTGGGTTTAACTGTGCCTGATCCTGAGTTGAAATGGAATGAACAAACCGGGCATTACGATCACGGTGAGATTGATTGGAATGAATTCGTCAACGTAATCAAGGGCAATGGTCCTTGTAATAAAGAACGCATGCAAGCCCGCATTAAGGCACATGAAGAAGGAGCCTGGGTACGTGAAGCGGCACAACAATACCACGCGAACAAGAAAAGTGAGGCTGCCTGATGAGCGAAATGAAATTATACGAAGTATTTATCCGAGCCAAATCTGGTCTTAACCACCGACATGTGGGTTCTTTACATGCCAGCGATGCTGAAATGGCGCTCATGAATGCCCGTGATGTTTATACCCGACGTAAAGAAGGTGTGAGTATTTGGGTGGTCGAATCCTGCCATATTACAGCTTCCAATCCAGAACACGAACATGAATGGTTTGACCCCGCAGAAGACAAAGTCTATCGTCACCCGACTTTTTATCCTTTGGACAAAGAAGTTGAGAATATGTGATGGAGTCAAACATGGAACCTGCTTTGTATCAGTATTTATTGCGCTTGGCTGATTCGTCTCTGACCATGGGTCAACGTTTGGCTGAATGGTGTGGACATGGCCCTTATTTGGAAGAAGATGTGGCCTTAACCAATGTCTCTTTGGATTTAATCGGCCATGCACAAATGTTTTATCAAATCGCGGTGGAAGTCAGTGGCGAACACAAAACGCCAGATGATTTGGCTTTTTTGCGTGATGCCCACGAATTCAGAAATCCTTTATTGACCGAATTACCCAAGGGTGATTTTGCCTATACCACTTTAAAACAATATTTTGTTGATGTATTCAATTTGCACCTCTATCAAGCATTGTCAAAATCGAAACATCAACCTTTGGCACAAGCAGCCAAAAAGGCGTTGATGGAAGTTAAATATCACCTGACCCGCTCTCAGGCCTGGTGTGAACGATTGTCATTGAGTACCGATGAAGCCAAACAAAGGATGCAACAAGCATTTGATGACTTGTGGTTTTATACCCCTGAGTTATTTGAAACCGATGAAGCCATGTTGCAATTAGCTGACCAAGGTTTAATTGCTGACTATTCAGTTTTACAAAGTTATTGGCAGCAGCAAGTATCTGACTTGATAAGCAAATGTCAATTGGTAGTTCCTCAATCTGGTTGGTTAGCCACTGGAGGGTTGCAAGGTGAGCATTCAGAACATTTGGGTTATATGTTGGCCGAAATGCAGTTCTTGCAAAGGGCTTATCCCGGTTGTGAATGGTGATGAACACTGAAATTGATACAAGCCAGCTTGTAGTCAAAATATTTGAAATTCTCGAGTCAGTAAAAGATCCGGAAATTCCAGTCATCAGTATTCGGGAACTGGGAATTTTGCAACAAGTCAAAATAGCTGGAGCAACAGTCAAAGTGGGTATTATCCCAACTTATTCTGGTTGTCCAGCCATGTTTGTCATCACTGAAGACATTATTAACACTTTGTACAATAACGGTTTTAATGATGTCAAAGTTGAATTGCTCAACGAACCCGTGTGGAACACCGAAATGATTTCTGACTCAGGGAAAAAAGCCATGAAAGCTTATGGCATTGCCCCTCCACTGAGCTTTAATGAAAAAATAATCAGTTGTCCACAATGTGGCTCAACTGACACCACTTGTATCAGTCAGTTTGGTTCAACCGCATGTAAAGCGTTGTACCGATGTGAAAACTGCCTTGAACCTTTTGATTATTTTAAATGCCATGCATAAATTTCACTCACTAACCATTAAATCAACCCAATCTGAGCCCAACGCAGTCATCTGGACATTAGCCATCCCTGAATCCTTGGCTGAAGAGTTTAATTACCAACCTGGGCAACACATTACTTTTAAAGCACAGATCAATGGTGAAGAATTGCGCCGCAGTTATTCGATTTGTTCTGCACCCAGTCGTCAAGGTGAAATTGATGTTTTGATAAAAGTAGTTGAAGACGGACGTTTTTCACAGGCTGCTATGAATAACTATCAAGCGGGTGATTCAATAGACACTTTGGCTCCTAGCGGACATTTTGTTGTGCAGCCAGAGGAAAAGGCTAACTATGTGGCTTTTGCTGCCGGTTCAGGCATCACTCCAGTCATGGGTATGATTCATGCGGTGATGGAACAAACTGATACAGCTCAATTTGTGTTGTTTTATGGTAACAGTAAAACGTCGGATGTGCTGCTGCAGAACCAAATTGCCCATTTGAAAGACCAGTATCCCACCCGATTTAGTGTACATTATTTTCTTTCTCGTCAAAAAGTAGATATGCCTGTTTATCAGGGAAGATTCGATAATGACAAGGTTCAACTTGTTTGTGAAAATATGCTGCAAAATATTGATGTAAAAGACTATTATGTTTGTGGTCCCGGAGCGATGATTGACTCAGTCTGTGAGGCTTTAGCCAGCGCAGGTGTTCCACCAAAAAAAATTCACAACGAACGATTCCTCAGTGATGGCCAGGAAATTCCTTTAAGCGAAAAAACCATTGAGGAAGATGCTGGTGTTACCGTAACGATTGATGGCGCCAATCATGAGTTTAATTTAAAAGCTGGTACCCAGGCCACTTTATTGGAGTCAGCTGATGTTGCTGGTGTAGAACTGCCATATTCCTGTAAAGCTGGTGTTTGTGCCACTTGTCGCTGTAAATTGGTTGAAGGCGAAGTGGAAATGATCAATAACTATTCCCTGGAGGAGTGGGAGTTGGCTGAAGGTTATATCCTGAGTTGCCAAGCTGTTGCTCGCTCAAGTAAAATCCACATCTCTTTCGACGAGTGATTCCTAATGAGTACAGCTAAAATCTCTAATTTTTCAGAAATTGGTAAATTAAACACAGTCATTATTCACCAGCCAGGCTCTGAAATGGAAAACATGACACCAGAAACGGCTCATGAAGTGCTGTATGATGATATTTTAACTCTTGATTTAGCCCTCGCAGAACATGCTCAGTTGTCAGGTGTTTTAAACGTGGTGGCTGATAATGTTTATGAGTTTTCTGATTTATTGGCAGATGTGCTAGAAGATTCAAAGGTCAAACTAGATTTGATTCAAGATGTATGTGCATTGCATGGGCACAATGAATTGGTGGATGATTTGATGGCATTTGATGCCAGGGATTTATCTGATCAGTTGTTTCAAGGGACATTGTTGAAGAAAAACACTTTAGAACGTTACATCAGTCCATCAAGACATGCTATTCCACCTTTGCCCAATGCATTCTTTACCCGTGATGCGGTAATGTGTGTGTATGATAAACCCATTATTGGCTCTATGGCTCATAGGGTTAGACTGACAGAGGCATTGTTATTAAAGTCAATTTTTAATCACCATCCCAACCTGAAAGGGACAGGTTTTCATTATGATGGCACCAAAAGACAATCAGAGGCTTTGACCATAGAAGGTGGCGATTTATTGGTGATTCGTGACGATTTATTGGTAATTGGTTATTCTGAACGTACATCTGCCAGAGCCATTGACCGCATGGCAGAAACACTTTCTTTGGGTCATGAAAATTTGGATATTGTGGTGGTTGAGTTGCCAAAAATCAGAGCCACCATTCATTTGGACATGATATTCACCATGTTGGATGTGGATACGGTGATGAATTTCCCTCCACTGATTACTGGTGCCGGTAAATGCAAAGCCTTTCACATGAGTTGTACCAATGGCAAAATCAATTACATCAATGAATATTCAGGATTGCCCAAAGCGCTGCGACAATTTGGTCTGGAACTAAACTTTGTTAATTGTGGTGGCAACAATTCTTTCTCACAAGAAAGAGAGCAGTGGACCAGTGGCGCCAATTTTTTTACCTTTGCACCAGGACAAATTATTGGCTATAAGCATAACAAAGCGACGATGGAAGCCTTGGATAAAGCCGGATTTGAAATTATCGATGCCAAAGACGTCATTGCAGGCAATAAAACATTGCCAGCTGGCAAAGCTGCAGTGGCTATGGATGGTTCAGAGTTATCCAGAGGTGGTGGTGGATGCCGCTGTATGACAATGCCGGTTCATAGAGAAGCGGTCAATTGGTGAGTATATTAAATTGCATGTGAAAATAAAAAAAGGCCTAGCAGATGCAGGCCTTTTTGTTTTTATTTAACAAGCTTGAGGATTCAGGCCACGTCTTGTTTCTTTTCCACAACCTCAGGTTTTTGTTCCAAAGTCTTTTGTTCGGTACCAATTGCGATGGTTCGTGGTTTCATGGCTTCAGGAATTTCACGTTCTAGCTCAATGTGTAACAGCCCATTGTTCATTGTGGCACCTTTAACATTTACATGATCAGCCAATTGAAAACGTCTTTCAAATGAACGATTGGCTATTCCACGGTGAATGTAATTACCTTGTACTTCAGTTTCTTTTTTACCCTTAACTGTTAAGGTGTTTTGTTCTGAAGTGATTTCCAGATCTTGATCACTGAATCCGGCCAAGGCTAAAGTGATCCGGTAATTATTTTCATCCAAACTTTCGATGTTGTATGGAGGATAGCTTGGCGTTTGATCAATGCGGTTGGCTTGATCCAATAACTGAGCCATGCGGTCGAATCCAATTGAAGTGCGGAATAAAGGTGTTAAATCAAAATTCATAATATATTCTCCTGTTTAAGCAATATAAAGTTAATGTGACTTGCCTGTTTACCAGGCCAAATCGTAAAACGTCTTAATCCCGAATACGGCAATTAAGCTCGCTTAACTATTTATGATGTCTTTTTACTATTTCAAGAGAGTGTGTGAAAAAATTCCAATAAAAATTACCAAGCCTACCCAATTATTATTCAGAAATGCCTTAAAACATTTGGCTTCATTGCGACTCATAATCAAAAACTGTTGATAAGCAAAGAGCCAAATCACCACAACAACGGCTATGTAGTAAGGTGCGGTTAATTCAGATTGTTGACCAAACATATAAAAAGCCAAAATCGTCAATAACTGGATGATGCCAATGATCACCTTATCTAAATCACCAAACAAAATGGCGGTCGATTTCACGCCAATTTTCAGATCATCCTTACGGTCAATCATCGCATAGATGGTGTCATAGGCAGTTGTCCACAAAATATTGGCCACAAATAACAACCACGCCACTTTCGGAACAGTGCTGGTTATCTCTGCATAAACCATTGGAATTGAAAATGAAAATGCAATGCCGAGATACACCTGAGGTAAATAAGTGACCCGTTTCATCAGTGGGTAAGTAACAGCAAAAAAAGCTGCGGCCATTGCTAGATAAATAGTCAGTTGATTTAAAAACAGCAACAAAAAAGCAGCAGCAAACATCAAAGTGGTAAACAAAAACCAAGCGTTTTTTACCGGCAGCATATTTTGTGCCAATGGACGGTTTTGTGTGCGGTTTACATGGCCATCGTATTTCCGATCAGAAATGTCGTTGATGACACAACCTGCAGCCCGCATCAAAAACACGCCCAGAGTGAAAATAAACCATGTTGAAAATTCAGGGTGTCCGTTACTGGCTGACCATAATGCCCACCAGGTTGGCCAAAGCAGTAACAATGTGCCAATGGGACGATCCAGTCTCATTAACAACAGATAAGGTTTAATTTTCTCTAGCAAGTGCATGTTTTCCATGAAGAAATTGTGTCAAAAAGGGTAGAATAACACAAGTAAGAGGGTGTCGGGAATTCATGCTGAGCTACTATAAATCTTTTTAAGTGCAAAATTGACTCTACATCGATATAACAACATGAGCATAGGAACAGGAACAGCACCTTTGTTGACAATGAGTCTAGTATCACTGAGTAACATTAACACCAAGCATCAGCAGTTTTATCAGCAGTTGTACCAAAATCCTCAAGTAATGCAACACATTGGTTCACCACTTACTGATGCTGCCGCAGAACGTAGCTTTAAATTGCTGTTGAGCCGATCAAGACTATCAGCTGAACTCATTACGCAAATGATTATTTTTAAATCAAGAGTCATAGGACTGACACAAGCCAAACTCAAAGATAATTGCTGGTTCTTAGGTATCATGCTATTACCAGAATACCATGGTCAAGGTTTAGCTGGTATTGCGCATGAAAAAATGATTACACAACTTGAACAATCAATTGCGTATTTAAAGAATAGACATATTATGGTGGCAGAATGCAGGGCAAATAATAGGGCTGCAAATAGGCTTTATTGTCATTTAGGATTTAAATTGACTGATACAAAAACTGAAAATAACAAGACAACAAACAGATGGGAAAAAATATGATTGAAAAAAAAGGATCATTAGTTAATGTAGGATTGGGAATGACATTGGGGGCACATATCACTCCAATTGCCAAAACTTTTATCGAACAAGCCGACGTGGTGTTTGTTTCTGCTTCCAATCGCTTGGTGGAAGAGTGGGTGCGCACCATGAATCCCAATATGGTTAGTTTGCAATCTTTTTATGCTGAAGGTAAATCCAGGCTGAACACCTATCGGGAAATGACTCAGGCCATCCTTGATAAAGTAAGGGAAGGGAAAAAAGTGTGTGGCGCCTTCTATGGACACCCTGGTGTGTTTGCATTGCCGCCGCATGAAACCATTCGCATTGCAAGGGAAGAGGGGTTTCAAGCACATATGGAACCAGGCATCTCTGCTGAGGATTGTTTGTATGCTGATTTAGGAATTGATCCGGGTAAATTGGGTTGTACCCACTTTGAAGCCTCTCAGTTTTTATTCAACCATCGACAGTTTGACCCCAGTGCCTATTTGATATTATGGCAGGTGGGTATAGCTGGCGATAAGTCATTAAAAGTCTTTGAAACGTCTCAGTCCAAAAGACAGTTGTTAACAGATTTACTGTTGAAAACTTACCCATCTGAACATCTGGTTACACTCTATGAATGTGCGGTTTTACCCATTGAAAGCACCAAAATTGTTCAGGTTCCCTTGGTGGATTTAGCCATGCAAGAGATGTCAATGAAAACCACCTTGGTGGTTCCTCCTGCGACAAAAAAAGTACAAAATATTGCAATGATAGAGCAAGCCGCACTTTTGGATTGATGGTACGTATAAGCATGTGCTACCATAAATTCACATGAAACCAAGAGGAGACTTATGAATTTAGTAAAACAATTAGAACAACTGGCACAAAAGCATTCATTGAAGCAATTTGATTCAGTAGAGTCTATGCTGATTGCAGCTGATTTAAAACAAGATGTGCTGTTGCAATCACATAGATTGAGTGAAGAATTGGTTTGCTTTGTAGAACCAGAAGATGAAGATTAAACTATAAAATTATTAAAATTGTTCCATTTAAGGAAACAAAAAACTCTAAACACACTGAGAATCTTTTTTTTCAGTGTGTTTTTTGTGTTTATGGGCACCAGTATATCCCAAACTCTCAACGATATTTTTATAGAAGCTGATCAAAACAAAGCAATTAACTCAGATAAATTTAATCAAGCTATAGAAGAGATTCAAAAAAGATCTGCAGAGTTGTCAATATTTCAGACAGAATTTTTAAACTATTTAATAACTTTTAACCATATCTCCGCAGGTCACTATGAAGATGCTATTTATGAGCTTGAGGAATTACAGAAAAATGCTCAAAGTGCAAAAGTAAAAATACGTTCTTTGTTGTCATTATCCAATATTTATGCATTCATCAAGCAATATGAAAATGCTTTTACTCGTTTGAATTATGTTACAGAGAATCTAGAAACAATCAATAATCAGGAAGTCAAGCAAGTGGCATACTTGGCTATGGCCAATACTTATTTGCTGACTAATCAATACCAATTAAGCGAAAAGTTTTCGTCTTTACTACTGGATCAAAATCCCAACCCTAAAATTAAGTGCAGAGCAAATAATTATCGACTGTCTGCATTATTAAAATATAGCCCAGGCCTGGTAGATAAAAAGGTGGATATAGATCAAGCGATTACTCAATGTATTGAAAGCGAACAAAATATTGTGGCGGATTTTTTGCGAGCAGCATGGATTAATTACAGATTGAATAGTTTTGAAGCTGAATCTGATTTATCCGAAATTCAGAGGTATAGAGTTCAATTGGAGAACTCATTAACCAGCTCTTCTGATACGCAATTGAAAAGCTATGAATTAATCGCCAAAAGCTTGTTGGCCAGAAGTAATTTCAAACTTGGAGCATTTGAAGAGGCATCCAATTATGCTTTGGCTGTTTTACAGGAAAAAACAGTCATTGGTGATAATGAACCAAAGTTGGATGTTTTGTTGGTTTTGCAATCCATAGCTGAACAACAAGGTGACTACCAAACTGCCTATAACTACCAGTCTCAATTGGTCAATATCAAAGAAGACTTGATTCAGGATAAACAAATGAAAGAACTGGCTTTTTTGAATGTAAAACATGCCAACCAAGCACGAGAATTGGAAATTGAACAACTCAATAAATCCAATCAAATCCTGAAGATTGAACAACAATTAGCCAAACAAAATGCTTTTAATCAGCAATTGGTCGTATTGTTATTATTGATTGTTTTGGGTTTTGCTGTGGCTTGGTTGTATCGAATGAACAAGCGCCATGGGGCATTAGTCAAAGTGGCGGAATTGGACCATTTGACCAAGGTATATAATCGCAGCGGTTTTGAGAAAAAAGTAAATCAGTGGTTAAATAAGGCCAAACACCATCAAACCCAGTTACACTTTGCTATCATTGATTTTGATCACTTCAAACAAATCAATGATAAGTATGGGCACCTTACCGGTGATTGGGTTTTAAAGCATGTGATCTATGAAATTAAAAAACATATGGATGAAGGTATGATGCTTAGCCGTCTTGGTGGGGAGGAGTTTTCTCTGGTTATTTTAGAGCAATCGTCTCAACAAGCTGAACTGAAAATGGAGAAAATACGTCAGGTAATTGAAAACTTAGATCTCTCTGAATCTGGTCATGAAATAAACATTACTTGCAGCTTTGGAGTAACATCAAGCGAAGTCTCGGGGTATAATTTGGTTTCTTTATTAACCCATGCTGATGTGGCCTTATATCAAGCCAAATCGGCAGGTAGAAATCAACTGATCAGATATCAAACTTAACCAATGATTCACATTGCCCTGTATCAACCCGAAATACCACCAAACACCGGCAATATTATAAGGCTCTGTGCCAATACAGGCACGCAATTGCATTTAATTCACCCTTTGGGATTTGAAATGGAAGCAAAGGCACTTAGGCGTGCGGGGTTGGATTATCATGAGTGGGCTGATGTTATGCAGCATAAAGATTACCAGTCATTCGTAAGAAACACCCATTTCAATCGGGTCTTTGCCTTAACAACTAAGGCCTCCGATTACCACCATCAAGTGACCTTCGCTGATAATGATTGCTTGTTGTTTGGACCAGAAACCAGAGGATTGCCCATGGATGTATTAAGTGATGTACAGGTACATAATATTCGGATTCCGATGATGCCTACCAGTCGCAGTCTGAACTTGTCAAACTCCGCTGCCATTGTTTTGTATCAAGCTTTGGCTGACCTGAAATACCCTGAAATGCGATAATCTATTGATTGGGTTAGTTAAGGTAATGTCATGATTAAAGCACTGTGAATTAGACTGGTCAACTGTTATTGCCGCCAGGTATGACGTACTTTATTGCGGTACAAACGTTCCTTGATTTCTCTACCTCGGTGTTTTTTCTTCGCAACAACTGGTGGATTAACTGCGATTACAGGGTCTTGTTTGATGGTGTGGTTTTTTTCATCAGCAATGATAACCACCCAATAATATTCATGTTCGCTTGATAAGTCTTTGATAAATGCTGCTCCAATTTGATCCTGTGATTTGAAAAATTCATCTTCCCCAAGCAATAGTTTTTTATGTGGTTCACTTTCCAGAAAGTCGGTAAAAACCTCTTCTACAGTTTCTTCACCACCAGCCAAAGCTTCGACTTGATTGCCAAAATATGGATAAGTTCTGGGGAGTTTGAAACCATGATGGCGTAACAATTGGTTGGGAGTCATGTGGCCAGCATCGTGCCAAATATCTTTACTTTGTAAAATTAAATTGGCTTTAATCAGCGCAATTTCATTAAGTTTGATATTACACTCGAGGGTGGTTCTTTGCTGATGCTTGTGCAACCTAATTTGCTGTATCAAAGCTTCTGCTTGTTCATTGTTGCCGCATGGTGATATAGGTTCTGCTGTCAGTAAAGACGTTGCAAACAACGAAGACAAGCTGATTAATAATTTCAGTTTTATCATGTTTTACAATCTTTCTTGATAATTAATCTATAGTAAGAGCTGGCAACCATACCAGCAATAAAACCAAGAATGTGTGCAGTGGTCATCGGTGACCAAGGGTCGTCCAAGTTAATCGTTTTCATAGGGGATATGATATATAAGTATAGGCATAAAGTGAACAATATCATGATTGCTTGCTTATGATTACACTTTAAATCATGAACAAATTGGCATCCTGGAACGCAATACAACAACGCTGAAGTGCCCAGAAAAGAGTGAATTTTTATCAAATAAACATAACAACTAACAAATATAATACACAATAAAAAAGCAAGCAAAAGAACCTTATTTTTTTCAGGAAATAACAGCAATAAAATAAACAAACCAGTCATATTGCCTAAATAATGGCGCCAGCTATGATGTGAGAAGTGTGTGCTTATCATTTGTACACCCGTTTGGGACAGTTCGCTGAAATAAGTGATAGATTCATGGGCAAAACCATATAATATTACCACCAGTGAATTGACCAGCAAAAAAGCCCCAAACAGTTTTAAGTTTTCAGGATTCATAAAAATCTTTATTGGGCAAAAACAATTTAATAGAAGCTAACATGATCAAAAACAACAATAAGTCCAAACCAAATGACATTTCATAACCTTTTTTGGCCACCACTTTAATGTCATCATTCGGATCTTTGGAACGCAAGCGCTGTTCAAAGGCTGACAGTTCAGTGGCCAAGTTTTGTTGCATCATGGTCATGGCATTTGTAAAATCCCTGTTTTGATGTTTGTCGTAATGTTGTCTGGCGTAAGCCTCAGCCACCACGCCTTTGCTGGCATTGGTGCCAGCTGCTCTAAATAATAGTCTTTTACTGTCCAGGTCAATCAAAGCCATATCAATCAAGGTATTGACATCAAAATGTGAGCCTGGAAATATGTAATTGCCCACAATGGTTAAATAGGTCATCGCCAGTAAATTTTCCTTGCGATTGACTATTTGATCGTAAGACACCAGTGCGATCACATCCAGTTGATAAAGCTGACGTATCTGTTCCAATTGGCTGGTGTGTGATCTGTTGCTCAGGTAGATTGAAGGAATGATTTCAATGGATTTGATGTAACGCAATCCGCTGAATTGTTGTTTGACACCATTTAGGAGTTTATTTTTTGTGGAGTTGTTGATGGTATTGTGACCATTGGCTTCCGGGATAAATGCCAAACCCACACGCAAGGGTAAGTGTAAGGTGGGTGAAGGTAAATCTTTGGGAATATTCCCGTCAGGATAAAGGAAATTGACCAGGCTGGTGGTTTTATTGTGACGGACTTTTTCAGGACCGAGCATGGAACAGGCGCTTAAACAAAGAATCCATAATGTCAATATGATTTGTTTCATAGTAATCTCCAAGGTTAAAAACCCTGAATGTAATCATTTTGTACTTTTTTAATAGATAATTGTTAAAAAACGATATAATCAATACTTTGGTGGCAGATATTGCAACTTTATGACACAGGTTGAATCCGTATTACAGGCACTCAAAGGTTTGCTCAAGCAACATAAAATCAACTATTATCAGGTGGCAGTGCATTTGGGACTATCTGAATCCAGCGTTAAACGGTCGTTTTCGCAGGGGCAAATCAGCTTACAGCGGTTGGTAAAAATTTGTGAATTAATGGATCTGGAATTGACGGATTTATTGCAAGTGGTACAAAACCAAACCACTGAGCTCACCCAGTTAAGTATCAAGCAAGAACAATTAATGGTTACTGACATCAAATACTTACTGGTGACAGTTTGCGTTTGTAACCATTGGACTTTTGAACAAATTAACCAAACTTACGCCATTGAGCCACCTGAACTGGTGAAAATCCTGTTGCGTTTGGAGCAAACTGATCTGATCGAGCTGAAACCCAACAATCAAATCAAACTTAAAATATCTCCACATTTTCACTGGATTGAAAATGGTCCTATTCAACAATTTTTTGAAGAACATATTCAACAGGATTTCTGGCAAAGCCAATTTACCGGACCTGGTGAATTACGAATGTTACTTAATGGGATGTTAAGTAAAGAATCCAATGAAATGATGCAAAAAAATATCCAAAGGCTTAAGCTGCAGTTTAGCCAATTATGTGAACAGGATAAGCATTTGAAACTGGAAAAACGTCATGGTACCACAGTGCTGGTTGGCATGCGTCCCTGGGAATTGAAGTTGTTTGAAAACCTGCGGCGATACCAAAATTTGAAAATCTACACTTAAGAACAATTAAAAATGAGTAACCTTTATAAACAGGCATTCACCTATGCGGCAGATTTTTTGAGCCATGCCAATACGGCTCCTATACAAGTGGATGACCGGGCCAGAGACAATCTTAAACATTTGAGCTATGAACTTCCAGAAGTGGGTATGAATGCTGAACAAGTGATTTCAGATTTGCATCAATGGGTAAGTCCTGCAACTATGAAGATGGGTTCCCCTCGTTTTTTTGGGTTTGTAATAGGGGGCGCTTATCCAGTCAGTGTAGCCTCCAATTGGCTAGGAACTGCCTGGGATCAAAACACTGGATTGGAAAAAACCACACCAGGTGTGGCGATGTTGGAAAAAATATCAGCAAATTGGATGATAGACCTTCTGGGGTTGCCTACCCAATCGGCTACGGCTTTTGTAACTGGCGCAACATTGGCTAACTTTACCGCTTTGGCTGCCGCCAGAAATCAGGTGTTTAGACAAGCTGGTTGGGATGTGGAAAGTGATGGTTTGATTGGTGCACCGGAAGTACAAATTATTATCAGTGAGGAATCACATCCAACCGTCTATAAATCACTTGGAATGTTGGGATTTGGGCGTAATCGAGTTACCAAAGTACCTACCGATGATCAAGGTCGTATGGATTTAAAACATTTTCCAACCGTGGCAGAAAATTCAATCATCATCACTCAGGCCGGTAATATTAACTCTGGAGCTTTTGATCCAATTGCTGAAATATGTGATTGTGTTAAGGATAAAAACTCATGGGTGCATGTGGATGGTGCATTTGGGTTATGGGCCATGGCATCGTTTCAGATGAAACATTTGGGTGCTGGCTTGGAGAAAGCCGATTCTTGGGCCACAGATGCCCATAAATGGCTCAATGTGCCCTATGACTCAGGTTTGGCTTTTGTTAAAAATGCAGACACATTAAAAGCTGCCATGGCCATTACAGCGTCATATTTACCGACCGAAAATGCTGAGCGAAACCCTTCAGATTACACACCTGAGTTATCGCGCCGTGCAAGAGGTATTGATATTTATGCGGTGTTGCGCCATTTGGGTCGGGCAGGTGTGGCTGAACTGATTGAGCGTTGTTGTGCCTGTGCCAGACGATTTGCGCATTTATTCAGTAAAGCTGGGTATGAGGTAATGAATGATGTAGTTTTGAACCAGGTTGTTGTTTGTTTTGGATCAAAGGAACGGAATTTACGCATCATGGATGCTGTTCAAAAAGATGGCACTTGTTGGGTGGGGCAGACCATTTGGCATGATCGGCTGGTCATGCGAATCAGTGTCTGTAA
>JAGRJR010000048.1 GCA_020442635.1 Lysobacterales bacterium | reverse complement strand
TGAAAGGTAATTATCACGATTTTGGAGCTTTTGTAAGTGGAGTGGCCTCATTGCCAAGAGTGGTGATATTAACAATGCATGATATTTCTTTAAAGCCTACAGGAGATTCTTTATTAGGTGGGCAGTTGCTATTGGAAGGTACAGCGAAAACCTATAGATATTTAGATGACGAAGAAATGTCCCAATTTGATAAAAAAGCAACCGGAGGAAAGAAATGAAAATTGTAGTTTCTGTCGTTTTTTTTCTGTTACTTGCAGGTTGTTCTAGCAATATGGATGATTTGCAAGAATTTGTGGAGCGGCAAAAAACAATAAAGATACCGCCAATTGACCCACTTCCTCAAATAAAACCTCATGAAATATTTGAATACAACGCTTACGGTTTGCGTGACCCATTTTCTAATGATTTAGAAGTTGCTGAGGAAAATGAATCTATTGTAAATAATGTTATTGAAGATGGAAAAGGGCCTGATCTAGATCGTAGGAAAGAATTTCTAGAATCCTTTCCGCTTGATAGTTTAGTTATGGTGGGTACATATGAGCAAGATGATCAGTTCTGGGGGCTGGTTGTTGATCCTGAAGGAACCATACATCGAGTGGCCGTTGGACATTATCTGGGTCATAATCATGGTGAGATCGTTGAAATCAATGAATATGAAATAAAAATTAATGAATGGTTGAATGACGGGCTTGGAGCTTGGCGTGAGCGTGAAGCAGCCATGGCTTTAAAAGAAGATTAAATGAGAGTAACTGTATGAAAAATCAATATATCAACTCAAAAATTAGAAATGTAAAGAAATTGATGCTGTTGTTGTTCAGTTTTCAAGTCCTTGGTCAGAATGCTATCAATGATGTGGATGTTGAGACTGGTGATAATGGTGCTGTGGTACTTGTTTTCAGTTTTGCAGATAGCCCTGTTTTACCGGAAAAATTTGTTACTAACTTACCACCAAGATTGGCTTTGGATTTTGATAACACGGTGAATTCATCTGATATTCGAACTATGAATGTAGGTGCAGGAGCAGCCAAAGGTTTGCGAATGGTTACCGCCAACAATAAGACAAGAGTTGTTATTGATTTCTTGAATGAAGTTGAGCATACAATAGAAGTTAATGGAAATAAACTTTTATTGCAGATTAAGGATGGTCGCAAAGGGTTTTCTAAATCAGCTAGCATGGCTTCAAAAGTTGAATACGTAGATTTCAAAAGAGGACTAGAAGGTCAAGCACTAATCAGTGTTTCATTAAGTGATAATAATGTGCCAGTGAATTTATCGGAAATTAATGGGAAAGTAGTCATTGAATTTGCAAATTCAACGCTGTCAGAAGCAATGGACAGGAAACTTGATGTGATAGATTTTGCTACTCCTGTGACATATGTTGACACAAGACAAAGCAATGGTTCTGTGAAGCTTGAAATAGAGACAGAAGGAGCCTTTGATAAAATGGCTTATTACACGGGTAAAGAATATACCCTTGAAATTAAAGAAAAAAGTTTTGAAGAAGTCGAGAAGTCAAAGCTGCTAACTGAAGATGTTGAATATACCGGGAATTTAGTTTCCTTTAATTTTCAGGATATACCTGTGAGGTCTGTTATTCAGCTAATTGCCGATGCTTCACAATTGAATATAGTAGTTGCAGATAACGTTAGCGGTAATGTTACCTTACGTTTGAATAATGTACCTTGGGATCAGGCACTTGATATTGTGTTGCAAAGTAAACAACTTGATAAAAGAAGAAATGGTGATGTCATTTGGGTTGCGCCTGCAGCTGAGATTGCACAGCGAGAAGAAGAAGAGTTGGAGGCTATAAGTAAGAGGGCTGAGTTACAACCGTTAGATAATATTTTCATTCAGGTTAATTATGCCAAAGCAAAAGATTTGGCGGGGCTTATTAGTGGCGATAGTGGTGATGAATCCGGAGCTGGAAATACATTGCTGTCTGATAGGGGGTCTGTAACTTATGATGATAGAACAAATACATTATTAGTGAATGATGTTCCTGAAAAGCTCAAAATTATTCAAGAGTTAGTTAATACTTTAGATAGATCTGTAGAACAGGTTCAAATAGAGGCAAGAATAGTTGTTGCATCAGAGAAGTTTGGTGACGAACTAGGCGTTAGATTTGGTGTTAATGGATCGCATGAAGATAGATATGGAAATGTTATCAGTACAGGTGGAAGTGCTGCCGCAGTAGATAGATATAGTAATGCTGCACTTTTAAATAGATATACAAGCCCGAGTGGTTCAGGTCTGCCAACTGTTACACCTAGTGAGCAACCATCAGGGTCTATAGCAGGGGCTCCGCTTGGAGAAAGGTTAAATGTTAATTTGCCATCAGCAGTTTCTTCAGCTGGTAGATGGGCGGCAAGTATTTTGGCGGCTGACTTTCTACTTGATTTGGAGTTGTCAGCGTTAGAGTCAGAAGATAGAGGTGAAGTTATTTCATCTCCAAGAGTAATAACAGCCAATCAATCTCAAGCCATTATACAGCAAGGTGTTCAAATTCCGTATGAGCAAGCAACTAGTAGTGGAGCTACTTCAATATCATTTAAAGATGCAGTACTACAACTAAATGTTAAACCATTGATTACTCCTGATGAACGTGTAGACTTGACTCTCATTGTCCATCAAGACGCTGTTGGCGAGGAAGTTTCAACTTCGTTAGGAGGTAGTATTCCATCAATTGATACAAGGTCAGTTGCGACCCGAGTTTTAGTGAATAATGGTCAAACTGTTGTTCTAGGTGGTATCTATGAGCAGGTTCGTCGCACCACCAAATCAAAAGTTCCAGTTTTAGGAGATATTCCCGGAATTGGTGGACTATTTAGGAATAAATCTTTACAAGACGATAAGGCGGAGTTGTTAATTTTTGTAACTCCCACAATCATAAAAGAAAGTTTATAAAGTTAACGATAGGTAAATTATGTCAAATTCAGCTAAAAATATTTTTTTAATAACTTGGATTGTTTTATTGTTGGCAGCTTGTGGTGGGAGTAGTGATGGCGGAGGAGCTTCCCCAGGGCCAGTAATTACAACTTTAAAAATAACTATTACCCCAAACGTTAACAGTTTGCCAGCTAATACAAATGAACATTCAGCTTCAGAAAACTCTCCTTTTGTAACATCTGTAAATGTTAGAGTAACATTTGAGAATGGTAATGTTGTTCCAGATGGAACAACAGTAAGATTTTCGACGGGTAATGCTTCAATTGCACTTGTATCTACGGCCGATGACCCCACCACACCAGAAAATGAACTCCGAAATATTGGAGTTAATGCATCAGCAGTATCTAGTGGTGGTAACGCAACATTTTATATACATAGTGCGCAATCTGAAGGTAATGTGACCTTCACAGCCTCAGCAGTTGATCCGCAAACCAATAGAACCTCGACTAAAAATTTAGATTTTAATGTTACAGAAGGACCGGAACAGTTTGAAAGATTTACAATGGTAGCACAAGCACAAACAATGCCTGCCAATGTATTCAATTTAAGTCCAGAACAAGCTTTTAGAACAGTATATAATACGGAAGTAGAAATTAGTTTCAGAGATCCTTTAGGCAATTATGTTAACCCTTTGGCAGGTGGTGATGACGCAGTAGAAGTATCAATAAACCCATTGACAGTTGCGGCTTTTTCTACTCTTGATGATCCTGAATCTGATGATGTTAATGAAATATTTGTTACTCTTGGAAGTGGGCCAGTGGATATGGCTGCGGGTAAGGCCAAAGTGTTTGTTTGGTCCAGAGATCCTGGTGTCGCGACGATCACTGCAACAATTTTAGACCAGTTTACAGGTGATTTCATCAGTGCCCAACTGGACATTAATGTTATTTCCGGTGGCACAAGTGAAACGCCAACGAGTATTTCCATGGCCGGGTCCGGCGCAAACTATGTGAATGGATCAGGTGGTTCTCAATCTCAAGTTATACAGGCTTTTGTTGAGGCTTCAGGCGTGCCGGTAGTTAATCCAGAGTTTTATAATAATGTGAAATTAGATTTGGTAACTGATGCACAAAATAGTGGTGAATTGATTACTGGTTTGAACGTGAATGGTCAGGCGGTTTCTGGACAATCAATTAGCATTAATACAGTCAACGGTACCGCTTCTTTCCAATTACTTAGTGGCAATAATCCAAACACTGCAATAATAACTGCTACTGCAGATAGAGCAGATAATAATGTTGATAACGGATTACAAGATCCAATCACTGCTCAAAATAATTTTGTTATCAGTGACGGTGTTTTGTTCGGATTAGAAATAACTTCACCTAATATAAATAGCTTGTTTGTGAATAGAGTTGATGGAAGCGTTGTTACCGAAGATGGAATTGGTAATATCGATGGAAGTTATTCTATGACTATAAGTGCAATTGGAACGGATAAAGGTGGCAATCCTGCATTACCTCAAACCATTCAATTTGGTTTGATTGATAGTCCTATAGAAGGATTCCCTAATGACGTACCAGGTACTTTTGTAAACTCAGGTTTTGATGGAGATCCAGTTGAAGGTGGTAATATATTTACTTCTCTATCTGGTGACTTTATAAATGGTGTAGCAGAAGTGCAACCTAATGATACATTATTGGTTTTTGGCGAAGAAATATTAAGAAATGAAGATCTAGAGAGTGCAGTCACAATTCAAAACATACTTTCTGATACTACTGTTAGAATTTCTGAAAGATTTAATAATAATGATTTATCAGGTTCTGTAATTAATGACATGGATATATTTCCATATATTATTGGTAGGGCTGTAGATGGTAATATTGATGCCATAGCTGTTATAGATGAAAATGGTGTGGCAACAACCCAGATTAATTACCCAGTATCTAAATTAGGAAAAATTGCTGGTGTGTATGCAAAAGGTCAAGGTGCGACCAATAATGGTGTGACCAGATCAGTGACTGATGTGGAAATGATTCTTTATCCAGGTATCTCTTCAATTCCTGGTACAGAGTTATCTGCATATATTTCAGTTTCACCCGCAATAATTCCTGCTAATATTGAAACACCTGTTACTGTATGTGTTTTAGATGCTGCATTGCATCCGATACAAGGTGCTGATGTTCAATGGGGTTATGTGGGTGGTTCCGGAACTGGTCTAATAGATGGCGTTTCAGGCTCAGGGATAATGACCAACAGAACAGGACCTGATGGGTGTTCTACTGGATTAGCATTTCCTAGCGGTATAATCAGCGTTACTGATGATTCAGGATATATTTTTAATGTGGGATCTATATCATGTCTAGCAGATGGTGATTCTGTTTGTATTAGAATAGGTAATCCTGGTGAAATCTATTTATCAGCCACCCCAGATACTTTTGTTAATAGTGGATTTAAAACTATCGACCTGTTCTTATTCGGTGGAAACGGACAAGGTATTTCCAATGTGCCATTATTTGCAACATGTGAAGCAAGTGGTGGAACATTACGTGTTGAAGCACAACCCGATCCTACCGATGAAAATGGTTATAGTGAGCTGATAGTTTTTGCTGCATTAGATGATTTTAATTCATTCAATACTGGAACGTGTACTATCAGTACAGGTTCAGGAACACCTCAAGCTGTTGTCGATTTCCGTGGTGTAGATTTATGTAGCCTTGGAATTTCTCCAACACCGATTGGATGTAATAATCCTTAAATTAACATAATTTTTCATTAACAAAGAGGCCTAAGTTTTATCTTAGGCCTCTTTGTTTATTGAATAAAATATTATTGAAATTTAAAAAAGGAATTATTAATAAAATATCTAAATGACTAAAAGCACATGTGTTCTACACACGAATAATTAAAATAAGTAAATTTAACCATAAAGAGCGTTATGAGAAAGATTTGGGTTATTGTATCAGTACTGTTATTGGCCGCATGTCATGGTTCTGATCAAGAAAATAAAGGTAAAAATAAATCAGAAAAAGAAAAAATCGTTATCAATGTAGAAGTGGCTGAAAGTTATAGAGGTGATTCAGTCGCAACTTTCAAATCTACAGCCATCTTGGAGGCAGATAAAGCTGCGACCATCACAACTAAAACAAGTGGTATTATTTTGGATTTGTTAGTTGAAGAAGGTGATTTTGTCAATCAAGGTGATGTGTTGTTAGTGTTGGAATCTGATGAACAAGAATTATCACTTAAATCAGCTAAAGCGAATTATGAAAAGAGCCTTAATAATTTTCAAAGGGCACAACAATTGATTAGTAAAGGTCTTACCAATAAAGAACAGTTAGATAATTTGAAGTTCGAAACTGAATCACTAAGATCGTCATTGGAACAGGCTAGAATGAACCTCTCTTTTACACAAGTAAAAGCTCCTTTCGCAGGGATGGTGGTTAAACGATTGGTTAAGATCGGTAACCTGATTCAAAATGCCACACCCGTTTATGAGATTGTTGATTTCAATTCCTTACAAGCCAAAATTGATGTGCCTGAACATCAGTGGAGTATCATGAAAGCTGGACTTCCAGTAGATTTTGAATTTGATGCATTAAATAACGAACATATACAAGGTGAAGTTATCAGAGTGAGTCCAGTTATTGATGCTAATTCTGGTACATTTCAGGTTACTGTCGCTGTTGATAATACTGATAAATTACTACGACCTGGCCTTTTCGCAAAAGCCAATGTGATTTTTGATCAAAAAAATGACGTGGTGCTGGTAGATAAAAATGCCATTATTCGTGAAGATGAATTGTCTTATGTTTATGTTGTCGACGGTGAAAATCAAATTAATAAAGTTCAAGTCGAATTAGGCTATGAAATGCCCAATGCTTTTGAGATTAAAGGAGGTCTCTCTGCAAACCAACAAGTAGTTACAACGGGTAAAAATAACCTCACTCCAGATACCCAAATTAATATTGTTAATTACAACGAAGCATCATGATTGAATCGCTGACTCGTTTTGCTACCAAACGCCGGGTAACGGTGAGTATGTTGGCATTTGGTTTGTTGCTATTTGGCTTTATTGCAATGAGTAACATGCCTGTTACACTGCTACCCTCGTTAGAATATCCGACATTAACAATCAGGACAGAGTACGATAATACTGGCCCTGAAGAAATGGAATTGTTGATTACTAAACCATTGGAAGAAAGTGTTGGTGTAGTTAAAGGTCTGAATAAAATATATTCAACCTCAACAACTGGTCGTTCTGACGTAAAACTGCAATTTAATTGGGATGCTGATATGAAAAGAGCGGCATATGATGTCAGGGATCGTATGGATGCTGTTCAATTACCACTTGATGTAGATTCTCCAATTTTATTGCGCTTTAATCCTTCTACGGAGCCAATCTTACAACTCTCATTTTACATTGATGGCGTAAATAATTTGGATGAACTTAAAAGATTGCGTACCTATGCAGACCATAATTTGAAAAAAAAACTCGATCCAATTAAGGGTGTGGCAGCGGTAAAAATCAGTGGCGGTTACGAAAAAGAAATAGAAATTTTACCGGATCAGTTCAAGTTGTCTCAATTAGGTCTGACCATCAATGATATTTCAAATCGATTACGACAAGAGAATATCAATCTATCTGGTGGATCAATAAAGCAAGGTAGTAAAATGTTTTTGGTGCGAACTGTGAATCAATTCGAAAATCTTGAGGCCATTAAACAATTAATTATTACCAATAAAAATGGTCGCATTGTAAAGGTCAGTGATGTGGCGCAAGTATCATTGGGGCATAAAGACCGAAAGTCAATAAATCGCATTAATGGTAACGAAGCCATTGAGATTGCTATATATAAAGAAGGGGACAGTAACACTGTTGCTGTTGCCAATGAAGTCCGAAATAAACTTAATGACATCAAAAAACAATTACCTGAAAACGCAAAACTGGAAATTATTGATGATCAATCATTATTTATTAATGATGCCATAGACAATGTAATCAGTGCAGCTTTGTTAGGTGGCATTTTAGCCATTTTGATTATTTACTTATTTCTCAAAGATGCTCTGGCTACAATTATTATCGCATTGTTGATACCCATTTCCGTAGTTGCTGGGTTCTTTTTTATGTACAGAGCCGGTGTCAGTTTCAACATTATGTCACTAGGTGGGGTGGCATTGGCGGTTGGGTTATTGGTTGACAATGGCATTGTGGTGCTTGAAAACATTGCATCCAAGATGAAAATAAAAGACAACCAGTTGGAAGCTGTTCAAGAAGGGACAGCTGAAGTTGGAGGTGCTATAACCGCCTCTACTCTAACTACAGTAGCGGTATTTTTACCTTTGGTGTTTGTACAAGGAATTGCGGGACAATTGTTTAAAGACCAAGCTTTAACGGTTACTTTTACTTTACTGGTTTCGTTGGTTTTTGCCTTGTTATTGATTCCTATGGTATCCAGTTTGAAACATAAAAAACCAGAATACAATCAGGAAACAGGTCAGGAACCCTATCATCCAAAAACCAGAATTGGGCAGAAAGCGCGGAAAGGACGGAAGTTTGTATTTAATTATTTACTGGATGGCTTGTTAAAAATAATCATCCTTCCGTTCAAGGTTTTAGCTTTTGTTCTAGGTAAAGTCTTGGCGTTGCCTGCAGCTTTTGTCAATGGTGCATTTGACGCTTTGGCTACTGTTTATGCAAAAATATTACCTTGGTCTTTACGACATCGTTTACTGGTGATGCTATTCGCAGCAACAGTTTTTTCTCTAAGTATCAGTATTTTACCTCGACTAGGCATCGAGTTGATTCCAGATATGGATGCCAATACAGTTAAAGTTAGTTTCAAATTACCTGAAGGAGAAACATTGGAAGCTACTGATCAGTTTTTCCGTAAAATTACTGATAAGTTAGAAACAGTTGAATCCGTCGAGATGATATATGGTTACAGTGGTGAGGGTAACTTGCTTGACACCTCATCTTTGGCCGGTGGTGAAAATTCAGGCCAAATTACATTAAAACTTAAACCTGGTGTGAGTAAAGCAATAGTACAAAATCAAGTTCTGACATTGATTAACGAAGCACCAGGTCTACAAAGTGAATTGAAAGCTGGACAATTTTTTGATTTGGCGAAACCCATTGAAGTTGAATTGATTGGTAATGACCTGGAATTACTAAAAGAAAATGCTGTTAGATTGGCCAAACGTCTACAAGTTAATAATCACTTTATCAATGTTGATGACGGGGTGGAGATAGGTAACCCCGAAGTCCAATTGTATTTTGATCAGGAAAAAGTGTCTTCGTTAGGCTTGAACGTCACCCAAGTTGCCAACAATGTTGTTAATAAAGTATTGGGGAAAGTTGAAACAACAGTGCATTGGCAAGATCAAAAAATGGACCTAAGGGTCAGAACTTTGGAAAGTCAACGTGACTCAATTGAAGATATTAAAAACCTGATTATTAACCCTCAAAGTAATGCGCCATTGCGGTTGGAAGATGTGGCTGAAGTCAAAATTGCGGAAGGCCCTGGCTCAATTCTCAGAAGAAATCAGGATCGGACAGTGGTGGTATCTGCAGATATTAGCAACGTGTCTCTCGGTGATGCGGTCAAAGAAGTGGAACAAATCGTTTCCAACGCTGACATTCATCCATTGGTTTTTGTCAAAGTGACTGGTCAGAATGAAGACCTTGAATCATCCAATCAATCGATGATTTTTGCTTTATCGCTGGCAGTTTTTCTGGTGTACATGATTTTGGCCTCACAATTTGAGTCATTCATTCATCCTTTTGTGATTCTGTTTTCAATTCCTCTGGCTTTAATTGGTGCTGTTTGGGCCTTGTATCTAACTGACACCGCTATTTCTGTGGTGGTATTTATTGGTCTGATTATGTTGGCGGGGATTGTGGTGAACAATGCCATTGTGTTGATTGACATCATTAAACAAATGGTGGAAAAAGGACATACAGTTACTGATGCCATTATAGAAGCTGGCAAATCCAGATTAAGACCCATTATCATGACGACGATGACCACGGTGTTGGGCTTGCTGCCTATGGCAATTACTTTTAGCGGTGCCAGTGCTGGAGCAGAAATCAGAGCCCCGATGGCCATCACTGTGATTGGTGGTTTGTTGGTGTCAACATTTTTGACTTTGCTTGTTATCCCAGTGATGTTTTCACTGTTTACACGAGATCACCATGAAAACGCAAGATGAGTTAACCAATAAGGACGATGCACCAGGCCTAGCGAGGCTGGCTTCTTTCTCATTATCAAGACCAGTGACTATCAGCATGATGTTTTTGTCATTGGTAACTTTTGGTTTGATTTCATCTAAATTATTACCATTGGAAAGCTGGCCAGAAATCAAACTGCCTTTTTTGGTGGTGGATGCACCATATCAGGCCGGTACACCGCAAGAAGTAGAAAGAAGTATCACTAGACCCATGGAAGAGGCTCTGGCCACTATTGGTGATGTGGTTCAGATGAATTCCAGCTCAACAACCAATGCCAGTCGTGTCTTTATGATGTTTAATTTGGATGTAGATATTGATGAAAAGGTGATGCTGGTTAATGAACAGATTGACCTGATTCGCAATGATTTACCCTCAGATGTGCGGCAAATTTTTGTTCGCAAAGAAGGTCCTGGAGATGACTCTATCATGAAAATCAGAATCATCGGTGATCGTGATTTGGAGGGGGCTTATGATGTGCTGAACCAGTATTTGGTTAAACCTGTACAACGTGTTCCAGGAGTCGCGAGAGTTGAATTACAGGGCATAGAGCCGCTTGAAATCAATATCACTTTGGACAATGACAGAATGCGTCGATATGGGATTGGTTTTAATGAATTACAAAGTAAGTTATCCAATTTAAACTTTAATATCCGATCCGGTAATTTAATCACCGAAGATCAAATCATTCGCATTACCCCGAAAACTCAATCCACTGATATTGACGCGTACCGAGACTTATTACTTAATGACAAAAACATACGTCTTAAAGACATTGCTGTCATTGAGTTGGTTAATGGTGAGCGTGATTATGCCAGACATTTGAACAAAAAATATTCAATAGGTTTGGAAATTTATAAAGAATCTACTGCTAATCTGGTAGAAGTGGCTGATGATGTACTTGCTGAAATTGATAGAATCAGCGCCACCTCGCAAATGAGTGGTATCAAATTGGTATTTCTAGATAATCAGGCTGAGGGTGTGAAGAACTCCTTACGTGATGTCATCACTGCGGGATTAACTGGTGCAATTTTGTCTTTGTTTGTGTTGTATATTTTTTTACGCAACTTGCCGATGACTTTAATCATTTCGATGTCGATTCCAATTTCAATTATCATCACTTTGGGCGTGTTGTATTTTACTGGTATCAGTCTCAATAATTTATCCCTGATGGGTTTGATGCTGGCTGTTGGAATGTTGGTTGATAATTCGGTGGTGATCACTGAAAGTGTTTATACGCAACGTTTGTTGGAGCCTGATAATCCACGAAAAGCATTAATCAAAGGCGTTCGATTGGTGATGAAGCCGGTGATAGCAGGTACTTTGACCACCATTTGTGTGTTCTTACCAGTAATCGTGGGTGAAGGTAACTTATTGGCCATCTTTTTAACCCATGTGGCGGTGGCCATCATTGCTTCATTGGTGATTTCTTTGATGTTGTCAATTTCCGTGGTGCCAATGGCGATTAACCTGTTTGTCAAAAAACAGGAAGTTAAAACCAGTGGTTTGGAGCAACGATTGGTTGATAAATGGCGGCACATCAAATTCAGATACAAATTTTTATTGATTGTGGCACTCTATGTGGCCATGTCATTTTTGGCTAAAGCGCTGAATATGCCTGATGAAAATTTCACCATATTTGCTTACGTTTCTTTGTTCTTTTTGTTCAGTTTATTTTTACTGAAAAATTACCGCAGAATCCTGACCTATTTTATCTCGCATCGATGGCGAACACTTTTTGTTGGTTTTTTCTTGATAGCGGTCTGTTTGGGGTTCTTTGTTGCCATGAAACAGGATGATGGTACTGGTCAATCAGTCAGCAGAAGTTTTTGGATGCCATACCATGTGGATGGTAATTACACTCTGGATCGCTTGAAAAAAGATGTGGATAGGGTTGAAGATTATTTATATGCCAATCAAGAAAAATTTGAAATTGATTCGGTTTATACCTACTACAATGAAAATGGTTTTGTTACGTCTATGATTACCTTGATTGATGAAGACAAGGCGAGCAAAACAGTGGCGCAAGTTAAGAAGGAAATCATTGAAGATATGCCGGATATCGCTATTGGCAAACCCTCTTTTCAATGGCGCAGTAACCTGGCTTCTCAGGGAATTAATCTCTATTTACAAGGTGATTCTTCTCAGTTTATTAGGGAGGAATTACTAGATGACGTTATGTTCATGTTGCGCAATGTCGAAAAGGTCACCAATGTGCAGGTAGAACAAAAAAACAATCAGGAAGAATTACAAGTGGTGGTCAATCGGGAAAGGGCTTTGAATTTGGGACTAAATCCTACCGAAGTGGCGCAATCGATTGCCATCGCCATGCGTGGCATGAATTTAAAGGAGTTTGTGGCCGAGTCTGGTGAAATTCCAGTTCGTATGCGTTTTTATCGAAAAGGTGAGTTTGAAATCGAGCAATTAAAGAGTCTCCCCATTAAAAATCAAAACGGCTTAACCGTACCCTTGGAAAATGTGGCCGATATCATCACAACCAGTTCTCCACAACGTTTATTCAGATTGGAACGCAGCAATTCGGTTCAAATCGACCTCGATATTGAAGATGAAGCCAATGTTAAAGATGTTCGTGATGCCATTACCCAGGTAATGGGCAGTTACAACTTTCCCACTGGGTATAGTTGGACCTTTAACCTAGATGGTAATGGGGCCGATATTCAGCTCAGTGATTTGTTCATGCCATTTGTCGTGGCCTTATTTGTAATTTTTATGGTTATGGCAGCCATGTTTGAATCACTGTTGTTTCCGATTTGTGTGTTCAATACCATCTTGTTTTCCATCCTGGGTATATTCTTTTTCTTTGCAATCACTGGCACCACATTCAATATCATGGCCGGAATTGGTGCGATGATTCTGGTCGGTGTGGTGGTTAATAATGGCATTGTGTTGATAGATCACGTCAATAATTTACGAGCTGAAGGCATGAATCGATTTGATGCAGTGGTGCAGGGTGGCTTGGATCGCATCAGACCGGTATTGATGACGGTTTCTACCACTGTGGTCGGCCTGTTGCCATTGAGTGTAAGTGTATCGGCGGTTGGCGGCGGCAATGGTCCCAGTTATTTTCCAATGGCCCGTGCCATCATCGGTGGATTGACCTTTTCAACCATCATCAGCCTGGTGTTATTACCTTGCGTTTATATTTGGCTTGACGATTTAAGACGTTGGGGTAAAGACAGGCTGAGTAACCTAATAAGCTCAAAACACCGATCTATTACAACTACAGAACAAAGCCGATAAAAAAAATCGAAAATAACAATCTGAAAATAGCAATGTAAACTATGTTGTAATTATCTAAAATAACCACATCTTAAATGACTTTATTTATAGGAGAAAAAAATGGGCGTATTAGTCGGTAGAAAAGCACCTAACTTTAAGGGCGCAGCCGTTCTAGGTGATGGTCAAATAGTTGACGATTACAATTTTAAAGATGCCACTGAAGGCAAAATCAAAGTGGTGTTCTTTTATCCACTGGATTTTACTTTTGTTTGTCCTTCAGAACTGATTGCCTTTGATCACCGTATGGGTGAATTTGAAAAGCGTGGTGTTGAAGTAGTTGCCGTTTCAATTGACTCACAATTTACTCACAATGCATGGCGTAATACACCTGTGAATAAAGGTGGAATCGGCCCTGTTAAATACACCATGTTTGCTGATGTTACACACAAAGCTTGTAAAAAATATGATGTAGAAACACCTGATGGCGCTGTGGCTTTTCGTGGTTCTTTTTTGATTGACAAAGACAATGTAGTCCGTCATCAAGTGGTTAATGACCTGCCATTGGGCCGTAATGTTGATGAAATGTTACGTATGGTTGATGCTTTGTTGTTCCATGAAGCACATGGTGAAGTGTGTCCAGCTGGTTGGCAAGATGGTGATAAAGGGATGAATGCTTCTCCCGATGGTGTGGCTGAATACCTGTCAACTGAGTCTGACAAATTATAAAATAACACAAATATTACTTACCCACACATGAAACAGCCTGTTGATTATTCTTCAGGCTGTTTTTTTTGTAAAATTGAAATATGATTGAAAAAGTGATTGATTGGACTTGGGTGGAACAAGAATACCAGCGAATTAAGTTCGAATTGGAAACCATTGAACCCTTGTATAAATGGTCAATCAGCCCCAAAGGTATACTAAAAACCACACATAAGACCAAATATGGCATGGCAGACCGACAGGGTAATGTTCATATCAATCAAGCCTTCATCAATACGACATCCTATGAATTACTGGAAGCCACCATTAGGCATGAATTTGCGCATTTATGCGTGGGTTTACAGCATGGTCATGATGCGGTTTTCAAAGCCAAAGCGCAGCAGTTTGAAGCCCATTTCAGAAGCATTAACAAAAGTCAACACCAACAAATAAGTAACAACATTGGCCATAAATATGAACTTTATGCCAGCTTCAAAGATGGTGAAGAGTTGTTGCTTAAAAAAGTACAGCGTAAGCATAAAAAATACACACAATACAAACCCACGGTATTTCATTACCTGACCATCAATGGAAAGAAAATAGTGGCTTTTAATTACCGAGATGTTGTGGAAAAGAAATTCTGAAGGCCATAAACATTTTTTAGTCATTTATTCAGCCATAAATCATTCATACCTTGATGAAATAGGCTTATAATCATAAACAAACAGACAAATTGAAGACCCATAAATTGATAATTATTCTGGCTTCGCAGCACAAAAACAGGGGAGGACTTTCGCATGTTAAAAAAATTAATTACATTACCATTTTGGATAATATTATTGATTAATTCGCAGCCTTTACTGGCACAAGCAACCTATAGTTACACGGGTCCTGTTTTTGATTATGCGGACCCACCATATACCAACTCCAATCAAATCGTGGGTAATTTTGTACTCCCTCAAGCATTGGATCCCTTTCTGGTTAATGCAGACATCAGCACTGAACTCATTGACTTTAGTTTTTCAGATGGTGTGCAAACGCGCTCGGTCAACACCACCACGGTCTGTACTTTTAATGTTACCACCAACGCAGTAGGTGAACTGTTGTCTGTTACCATCAATTTAAGGGAAGCACCTACCCCGGCTGTTGGCCAATCTCAACAAGTATTGGATATTGGTGCCAATGTGAATTTGGTTGGATCAGGGCCAGCCAATACTGATCCTTGTAGTACCATAGTGTTAGATCTTTATGCCGAATCTTACAATCCAGGAATATGGCAGAGTGATGTAGTTGTAACACCAGTAACCACCCGGTATGACTTTTTAGGTGCTCCATTTACAACAGCTGACCTACCATATTCTGTTGGTGATTCGGTTAATGGTTATATAGAACTCGATGGTCCTTTATTACCATTTATGATTAATCAAAATATTGAACCAGCCATCACGGACTTTAGGTTCTCCGATGGAATACAAAACAGATCACCCAATAATACTTTTGTCTGCGGGTTTACAGTCAGCACCGATGCGGTGGGTAACATTATCGATTGGGTGGTGAATTTACGGGAAATTCCACTACCTAATTTCGGTGATCCACAACAAGCGCTGGATTTAACGTCAAGTATGGATCAGGTGGGGTCTGGCCCAGCAGGTTTTTATGAGTGTGCACCATTTTCTTTAAGTGTTGTGGCATCCAGTCATGTTTCAGGTACTTGGTCAATGTATGCCATGAATAACCCAACAAGTTACAACTACACGGGTTCAGAGTTGACCACACAAGTAGGTACCTATCAACAGCAGACTGATAACCGCTTATTGGGAAGTATTTCACTGAATGGGCCTATACCCCCTTCAGTGAATAATCTGGATATATCATTGGCTTTAACTGATTTAACCTTTACTGACTCCATACAAACCAGAACTTTAGGTAATTCGGTGATTTGTGAATTTTCCGTCAGTACCAATGTACAGGGAGAAATTATTGACTGGACTATTTTATTGCGAGAAGACCCGTTGCCAGCTGCGAATGATCCACAACAATCCATAGACAGCAATAGCAGTCTTGATCAGGTTGGTTTTGGTACAGTTGGTGCCACCTCTTGTGATACCTTGGTATTGTCTGATTACGCCAGTAATCAATTACCAGGCACGTGGGGTATTGTTCCCAATGAACCGCCCACACCGGTTCCAGCCATATCGACCTGGTTTTTGTTGTTAATGACAATATCGATCTTTTTAGCCTGTCTCAGGCAAATGATCAGTAGAAGTTATGTGAAAAATGATGGATAAGGCGATGATAACCACCAGCAAAAAAAAATATTTGTTTGTATTAATTTTATTCTTGGTAGCGTGTACTAAACAAGCGGTTATAAGACCTAATACTGAAGCAGTTCAAGTGAGGCTGACTCCTGGTCAGGTGATCAGTCAAGCCAATAACAATGAATGGCGGTCGCTTGATCCAGAAAATACCTTGTACTTAACCCTCAATGGTGGATTGGTGGTGATTGAGTTGATGCCATTGTTGGCGCCAGGCCATGTGGAAAACACCAAAGCATTGATCAGACAGGGGGTGTTTGACGGTACAAGTTTTTATCGGGTGCTAGATGGTTTTGTGGCACAGGGCGGTCCTTTGTATGAATCGGTAGAACAACAGCCACCATTGGCATCTGGTCAATACAATATCCCATCCGAATTTACCTATACGGGAGATATTTCGGCGGTTTACACTGCATTTGATGCGAAAGATAATTTTGCTGATGAAACCGGGTTTGTGGATGGCTTTGCTGTTGGTAAGGATTTAAACTCAGGTGAAAACTGGTTGTTGCACTGTTATGGTGTGCTGGCTATGGGGCGTAGTAATGATTTGAATTCTGGTGGTGTGGCTCTGTACATCGTTAATGGACCTGCTCAGCGTTATCTGGATCGCAATACCACGGTTTTTGGCCGAGTCATTGCAGGCATGGAATATGTTCAGGCATTAAAACGTAGTGCCAATATTGATGGCCCGGTTGATGTTACTGGGATGAATATCATTCACAACATCAAGGTGGCAGCGGATGTGCCTGCTGAAGATGTGTTGCCTTTGCAAGTCATGGACAGCCGATCTGCTTCATTTAAGAAACTACTAGAAGCCAGAAAAAATCGAACTGGTGATTGGTTTATTTATCAACATAATTATATGGATGCTTGTGGTGTGCCTATTCCTGTGAGGCTTTATTCCGGAAAATGAGGCAAGAACTTCTGAAATTCTTCTCGACTGATCAGTTGTGCCCCCATTGATTCAAGGTGGGGGTTGTGTAATTGGCAATCCAGTAATTTGATTTGTTGAGCCAGCATCTGTTGGCATAAGCCGTACATGGCATACTTTGAACCATTGGTTTGTATTGAAAACATGGATTCACCACAATATATATCATCGACCACTACACCATAAATACCACCTGCCAGTTTTCCGTCAATTTCAACTTCAAGACAAAAGGCATGTCCGGTGTTAAATAACTCAATATATGCCGCTATCATTTCAGGATGAATCCAGGTGCCGCGATCTTTTCTTGGTACATGGGCACAATTGATGATCACCTGTTCAAAGTTTCTGTTTAAGAAAAAGGTGGGTTGATGAACACGCAGAGCTTTCTTGAAACTTTTACTGACATGTAATTGATTAGGGAACAGTACCATGCGTTCGGCAGGTGACCACCAGAGAATTGGGTCTCTGTCAGAATACCAGGGAAAAATACCTCGACGATAGGCAGATATCAATCGATCTACTGACAAATCACCACCAACACACAACAAGCCATCTGGATCATCCAAGGCTTGTTGGGTGTCGGGAAAATTGGTTTGATCATGCAAGTAAGGTATGATCATGTTGATTAGTCGAACCTGAAAAGTGCATAGCATACTGTTTTATTAGAGAAAAATATCGAAACACTTTAATTTTTTTAGCTAATAAGTAGTTGCCTCACTGGATTTTCTATTCACTTTTAGACGAAAGACTCATATGATGCCATATAAACACCAGCAAAATCGCATTTTTACGGTGTTTTATTTGCCGCATCGCCGCGACTCACAAGCTTGCGTGAATCCGTTCAATAAAATGGCTAGGATGGAGTTTTACAGGACATGCTAAATTAAAGGGCGACTACAAGCCGCCCATCAGCAATAATTACTCTTGGGCATCAAGGTATCGTTCGGCATCCAAAGCCGCCATACAACCTGAACCTGCCGAAGTGATGGCTTGTCGGTAAATATGATCCATCACATCACCAGCAGCAAAAACACCTTCAACTGATGTTTGTGTGGCGTTTCCTTGTTGGCCGGATTCTACCGAAATATAACCATGCTCCATTTTTAATTGGCCTTCGAAAATTTGGGTATTCGGTTTATGTCCAATTGCGATGAAGACACCTTGTACATCCAGCGTTTGGGTGCTGCCATCTTTAACGTTTTTAACCCTTAAACCATTAACTCCCGTTGTTTCGCCAAGCACTTCATCGACCACGTGATCCCAAATCAACTCAACATTACCGTTTTTGGCCTTTTCAAACAATCGATCTTGCAGGATTTTTTCTGAACGCAAAGCATCTCGGCGATGAACCAGATAAACCTTTGAAGCAATATTTGACAAGTAAAGGGCTTCTTCAACAGCCGTATTTCCGCCACCAACGACCGCTACTGGCTGGTCACGATAGAAAAAACCATCACAGGTGGCACAAGCTGAAACCCCTTTTCCTTTGAATGCTTCTTCAGACTCAAGACCCAAATACATGGCGCTGGCGCCGGTAGCAATAATCAAAGCATCACACGTATATGTCGCCTGGTCGCCTTTTAAGGTGAATGGGCGTTGTTTTAAATCAACCGAATTGATGTAATCAAACAACACTTGGGTGTTGAATTTTTCAGCATGTTGTAGCATGCGTGCCATCAGTTCTGGGCCTTGTAAATCACCAGGATCTCCCGGCCAGTTTTCAACTTCGGTAGTGGTCATCAATTGCCCACCTTGCTCCAGGCCAGTGATGATGACAGGATTTAGGTTGGCACGAGCGGCATAGACAGCGGCTGAATAGCCAGCAGGGCCGGAACCAACAATGATAAGTTTATGATGTACGTTTTCCATATTTGCCAAATTGAATAAAAAAAGAGATGTTATACCTCAGAGATTGATTTGTAAAATATTAAAAATAGCTCACAATGATATATTTTTCTGATTGGGGTATTTGCGTCTCACTGACTGTTACCGTTTCACTAGTAAATGATCATATGAAAATTATTGGGTTAATTTCTCTCAAATACACAATCTCGAATGAACTTTCATGTTGGTAATTTGATATGATGATAGGGTTGATTGGAAGATTTAATTAATGTATAAAAAAAATGTATAATAAAGAAAATATTCAACGTTTGATAAAAAAACAATCCATAGCCACACACCAAAAAAACCATTGATGATTAAAGGCATTCATTACAGCATAAAATTTTTTTGCCAAATTGGGTTGATAACTTTTATGGGTTTCTCAAATTCGGTAGCAGCCGAAAAAATTGTTTTGCAATTGAAATGGGAGCATGGATTTCAATTTGCCGGCTACTATGCTGCTCAATGGCAAGGTTATTATCAGCAACAAAATCTCGAGGTTGAAACACGCTCTGCGGTAACGCCAGAACAACATCTGTTAAATCCAATAGAAGAAGTTGTTAGTGGTAGCGCTGATTTTGGAATAGGTGATCTTGATATTTTAAAGGCCATAGATCAAGGCGAAGAGCTACTTATTCTGGCACCTTTATTTCAAAAAGCCCCTACCGCTATAGTTACATTAAAAGATTATAAAATCGAATCTATCAATGATTTGATAGGGTTAAGGGTTGGTATGTTGGATATCAGCTCAGAAAATGTGGAAGCGCATTCAATGTTTCGTTTTCATGGTGTAGACCCTGGAAGTATAAAACTAAAGAAAAAAACACCTTTGGTTGAAGATTTGGTTAATGGGAGTCTGGATGCCATAGTCACTTATGGTGTTTCCGCTGAATATCAGGCCAGGGAATTAGGTGTCGATATCAATTTGGTTTATACAGCAAAATTTGGCACACATTTCTTTGGAGATGTTTTATATACCAGAAAATCACTTTATGAAAAAAAACCAGAGGTGGTTAAATCATTTCTTAATGCCAGTTTAAAGGGTTGGGAATATGCTTTAAATAATCAAGCAGAAATTGTTGATCGAATATCAACTGAATTACCCAGATATCTTATTCAGTATCAGGATTTTCATGGTTACAACCGTTTTTTCTCTGAACATATTGCCAACTACATACAGTTTTCAGACAAAGAATTGGGATTTATGGATTTTGACCGATGGAACAAAATATATAATGATTTGAAGTACATAGGTGTACTGCAAAATCAATGGAATTTGGCTGACTATATATTCAAAAAGCAGGTTTTTGATTATTCAACTTGGCTGATCAATTCACTGACCATTCTCTTTGTGATATTGACAACGGTGTTATTGGTTTTGTATCAACAAACCAGTATGTACAGATATTTGATGATTTTTGTTTTGGTGACGATTACTTTTGCCTATTATTTTTTTGAAAAAAACCTGCGAGCAGAATATCAACAACAGTTAAAGTTTCAAACTTTGGTTGAACTGGAGTCAATCAAGTCGAATTTGCTTGGGTTAATCAGCAGTAATATTTCTTTGTTAAAAGGTTTTGCCACTCACATCAGCTATAACCCAACAATTAATCATAAAGAATTCAATACATATGCAGAACAGGTTTTTGAATACGGGAATGCTTTGGTTAATTTTGCTGCTGCACCTGATTTGGTTGTTAATATGGTTTACCCATTGGAGGGCAATGAAGGTGTTATTGGACTTGATTATACAAAAAACTCCGCACAAATTGATGCTGTGCTTAATACCACTCATACCAACGAAGTGATCATTGCTGGCCCTTTGAATTTGATTCAAGGTGGTGACGCTATCGTTGCCCGGGTAGCGGTTTTTGAAAAAAACGATATTGAAAAGTTTTGGGGGATTATTTCCGCCCCGATAGATCTGAAAGTAATCTTGTCACTTGCTGGTGTGTTTAATAAAGATTTGATTTCTGAATTGGCCATTAAAAAAATGGGTGAAGACGAAAAGATGGTTCATGGCAACCAATCGCTGTTGCTTGATGAACAAGCCATTAATGTCCAACTGGAAGTGGGCGACACAACGTGGACTTTACATGCAAGACCTGCAAAAGGGTGGGATTATCCACCTATTAAGATATGGCTTTGGCGTTTTGTACCTTTGATTTTGACGTTGTTTTTCTTTTATTTTTTGTTTCTCAGAAACATTCAAAGAGAAAAGAATCGCAGTTATAAAAAGGCCATAAAGCGAAATGAGCGCTTACTGCTTGAAGTTGGTGAGTTGGCTCATGTCGGCGGGTGGCGTGTGTCAGCCAACAGTGAGTTCAGTCAATGGACAGCTGTCAGTAAAGCCGTATTAGGTGAACATTTTCCAAAAAAAATTAAAGACCTGAGAGCATTTTACAAACTTTTTTCAGGCGATGAAGCCCAAAAAGTTGAAGATGCATTTTATGGTGCCATTAAAGATGGTATCCCCTTTGATCTCGAAGTCAGGTATGTGAACAAAGCCGGACAACAAAGATGGGTTCGTTTGATCTCTGATGAAATAGAAGAGGTTAATAAGGGGTATGAGGTTACTGGCGCCATTCAAGACATAACCTACTATAAAAACATCAACGAATTGATTGAATATCAAGCCACTCATGATACTTTAACTGGTTTATACAATCGCTATTCATTACATGAGGAAGCTGCGCAGTTAATAAATGAAGTTTATAAAACCAATGGAAAATTGATGGCTTTATTTATTGATATTGATGATTTTAAAAACATCAATGATACTTTGGGCCATCACGCCGGTGATCTTTTTCTGAAGGTGGTTGCATCGGCTCTTAAAAAAGTAATGAGAGACAAAAAAATATTGGCCAGATACAGTGGGGATGAATTTGTTGCTATCAAGGCATTTAAAGATGATGATGACATCATGAAAATGATTCATCTTGTTCTCTCAGCGATTAGTAAAGAATTTGATATCAATGGAACAATGGTGCTTTGCAGTTGTTCTGTTGGTGTGGCTATTTATCCAGAACACAGTAATTCGATTGAAGATTTGGTTTCAAAAGCCGATATGGCCATGTATTCAGCCAAGCAAAAAGGAAAAAATGGGTTTGAAATATATTCTTCAGCTTTACTGGTACAAGCAGAAAGAAAAGCGGTGTTGAAAACAGCACTACAACATGCGTTGATTGCACAAGATTTGGATATTTATTTTCAACCAGTGGTTAATCTTATTAATGGGGAAATTGAAAAATTTGAAGCATTATTACGCTGGTTTGACCAAGATGGAAATCCTTACGATACTGAAGAGTTTATCACCATTGCTGAAAAGACAGGCCTGGTGGTGGAAATAGACTTGTTTATTTTGAGAAAATTGAGTCAGTACTTGAATCAGTTAAATGATATCTCTGATAAAAAGTGGAATGTGGCCATTAATGTTTCACCTATCATGTTCAACAGTCAGAAAAAAATACTTGATTTATGGTTTGCGGAATTGGAGGCTTTACAACAATTTTCACAAATTACCATTGAAATAACAGAAAGAACTCTGATGGAAAATCCTCAGAAAGCTTTGCAAATATTGATCAGATTGGTGAGTAATAACATACAAATTGCAATCGATGATTTTGGTGTGGGTTATTCGTCATTAAATTATTTGACTAAATTTCCAATTCAAATCATAAAAATTGATAAATCATTTACCGATCAAATAGGTACGGATGAAAAAACTGATGCTTTGATTAAAACTATTTTAAGTTTGGCCACTGATTTACAAATGAAGGTGGTGGCTGAGGGAATAGAGAAAAAGTATCAATTTGATTTTTTGTCAAAATATCAGTGTCAATTTGGTCAAGGGCATTTATTCTCCAAGCCTGTACCTTTCAATCAGGCTTGTGAATTGTCAAACCTTAATCACACCGAAATTTGTCAAATTAAAAGTGTGATTGATGAATCATAGAAACCTTGGCTAAGATTTGGGTAAAGCGCTCTAATAACCTTAATTCCATTTGTTGTTATTGGTATTTATATTATAAAATTGCGATTCACTTTTATCTTGAAGAACAACAACTTCATTTATGGCGTTTTCGGAATGAAACTCTGTAAAATGTTTTCTTATTAATTTACTTTTGTGGGGACACAAGTCAATGAAAATTGGGATTCCAAAAGAGACCAAAACACTTGAAGGTCGAGTGGCATTGGTGCCAGAAGCAGCTGCCGATTTAGTCAGAACCGGTAATGATGTTTATATACAATCCGGTGCTGGATTAATGAGTGGATTCACCGACGAAGACTACATTCGAGCTGGTGTGAAAATTGAACCGGATGCTGAAAGCCTGTATGGTGTGGCAGAAATGATTGTCAAGGTTAAGGAACCCATTGCTGGTGATTTAAAATACTTGCGTGAGGATCATTTATTATTCTGCTACTTACATTTGGCTGCTGAGCCAGAATTAACCCAAGCGTTGTTAGATATTGGTTTGATTGGCGTTGCTTTTGAAACAGTTGAGGAAGCCGATGGTTCTCTGCCATTGTTAGCGCCTATGAGTATCATTGCTGGAAAAATTGCCACGCAAGTTGGTACCCATACGTTGCATCATCCATTAGGTGGAAAAGGCTTGTTGTTAGGAGGATTGCCATCCACTGAAAGAGGCAAAGTGGTCGTACTTGGTGGTGGTGCCGCTGGTGGTAATTCAGCCGCTTTGGCGGCGGCAGGTGGTGCCAATGTGGTGGTTTTTGACAAAAGGCAAGATCGTTTAGCGCAAATGATGGCCATTGGTTCTAATGTCACTGCTTTATACCCTTATCAAGAATTAGTGGCCAAAGAGATTTCTGATGCCGATTTGGTGATTGGTGCGGTGTTGGTAACAGGAGCAAAAGCACCTCATGTGATTACTGAAGACATGGTCAGAGGTATGGAGCCGGGTTCGGTGATTGCTGACATATCAGTGGATCAAGGTGGATGTGTTGAGACCACAAGGCCTACCACTTGGGCAGATCCAACCTTTACTAAGCATGGCGTGGTACATTTTTCTGTGACCAACATGCCTGGTGCTGTTCCCAGAACTTCTACCCATGCGATTTCAGCGGCTATTTTGCCGTATGTGCAAAGGTTGTCTCAAGCCGACTGGGCAGCTGTGCCATCTCTACAAAAAGGTATTAATGTCCAGGCTGGAAAAATTGTTCATCCAGCATTAATGGATTGATATGAGCT
>JAGRJR010000047.1 GCA_020442635.1 Lysobacterales bacterium | reverse complement strand
TAATTTATTTAATTTATTTAATTTATTTAATTTATTTAATTTATTGAGCAATTGCGCAACAGTTGCGATAAATCATAAACAGATTTTTTATTGACAATCAAAATTTGCTTCGGTATTCTTGCGCCCATGAAAAATTATCGCACACATTCGGATCTGCAAATAAGCCTGGAAAAATCAGGAATGGAGAGGTGCGCGCGATAAATTTGACTTAAAAATCAAATGATATAAAAAACCCTCTCCGAGCAATCTGAGAGGGTTTTTTTTGGCTTTAAAAGCCGATTTGATAGGCCCAGGTGATGGAATTGGTATACGTGGCGGTTTTAGAAATCGGATTTTGTGGGTTCGAGTCCCACCCTGGGCACCAATTATTTTGATTGGATTTTGACTTTTAGAATGAAGATTATAATCAAAATAAACGGTCTGGATGGTATCCAGAATGATTGGCTGAAAAATGGCATTTCAGCTGTGAGAGGTCTTTATTGAGGCCTTAGATGTAAGGAGAAAGAAGATGAGAAATTATGAAGTTTATGAATCTAAAAACAAACACATAAAAGCATGGACCAAAGGGGTCCCGATTGAGCCTGAAGCGATTAAACAATTACAAAACACCGCTTCATTGCCATTTATTTTTAACCACATCGCGGTGATGCCAGATGTGCATTTTGGCTTGGGTGCAACCATCGGTTCGGTGGTGGCTACCAAAGGCGCAGTGATACCTGCGGCCGTTGGGGTGGATATCGGCTGTGGAATGATGGCGATACAATTGACCTTGAATGCCAAAGATTTGCCGGAAAGCTTGGCTGCTGTACGTGATGAAATTGAAAAGGCGGTGCCGGTGGGCTTCGCACAACACAAAGAGAATGTGTTGGATCAGGCACAACAAAAAGCCTGGGCAAAGGATATCAAGGATTTGACTGATCAACATCCTGAAATCAATAAAATGTTAAAAGATCCCACTGAAAAAGTGATGAACCAATCAGGTACTCTGGGTGGTGGTAATCACTTTATCGAGTTGTGTTTGGATGAAAACGATGATGTTTGGGTGATGTTGCACTCAGGCTCACGTGGTATCGGGAACATCATTGGTAGACACTTTATTGAAAAGGCCAAAGAAGACATGAGAATCCACCACATCAATTTGGAAGATACCAATCTTTCTTATTTAAGTGAGGGTACTCAATACTTCGATGAGTACGTGACTTGGGTAGAATGGGCGCAAAAGTATGCCGCAAAAAATCGTCAGGTGATGATGAATTTGGTGTTGGAGGCTTTGGCGAAACATTTGCCTGAGTTCGGTATCAAGAAACAGGCCATCAACTGTCACCACAATTACATTGCACGTGAAAATCACTTTGGTTCAAACGTGATTGTGACCAGAAAAGGTGCGGTGCGTGCCCGAGTCGATGATTATGGAATCATCCCTGGCTCAATGGGTGCGAAGTCTTTTATTGTGAGAGGATTGGGCAATGAAGATTCGTTTTGTTCATGTTCCCATGGTGCCGGACGTGTGATGAGCCGTACCAAAGCCAAAAAAGTGTTTTCATTACAAGACCACATCGAAGCCACCAAAGGCGTTGAGTGTAGAAAAGATAACGCAGTTATCGATGAAACGCCCAAAGCCTATAAGGACATCGATGCGGTGATGAACGCGCAAAAAGATCTGGTAGAAATCGTCCACACCTTAAAACAAGTGGTGTGTGTGAAAGGTTGATGCCATTGAAGCAAGCAGGTAAATGTTTATCTGCTTGTTTTGTTTGAGTAAGAAAATGAAGCAAAAATATAAAACATTGAAATATGATGACTATGGTCAAGAAGGTTTATTGGCCTATGAATTAAGTCTAATAGAAACCAGCAATCCTTATTTGATTTGTACATTGGAATATAAAGAAGATGACTATCGCTTGATGGACAATGAAACTTATAAAATAAGAGATGAGGTTTGGTTTCACAAAGACACTGAGCAATTGAAAGAAGTAAAAAGGATCAACACTAAAATTCACTTACACAACTTAACCTACATTATCTATGAAGTGACCAACAAACAAGCCTACTTAAACATCTGGTCAATGGCCTCTCATGACTTAGGAATTGCTTGCTATACTGTTTCCGGCGAATCTGATATTTATGCAATCATAGGAGACTTGAAAAGCGGTGAGTTTTTCAATGATGAAGATTTTGATTGTTCACACTCACCTTGGGTTTATACCCAACATTATGGAGGCGGTTCTGATGAACACCATGCTGTATTTTATACCAACATCAGCCAATGTTTTGACTATATGCAGAATAAACTAATACAAAACAATATGACTTGTTTTTGAAAATGTCCATGAAGAGTTGGGTGATTCTTGTTTAATTTCTCACCGCTTTCTTGTGGTTTTCAGCTGCTTTAATCTGCGCTTGACGCAGCTCATTCTCAAATTGTTTGGTGGCTTTATTGGGTTTGTTGTTAGATTGATTTTTGGAATCTAAAGCCAAACGAAACCCTTCCAAAGCGCCAATCCAGTTAGCTGCTGGTGCGCCACGGTCGCGGGTTGAACCACCGAGCCAATGCCAACTACTGCCTCGGACGATTTGCTTTGAACAATCACCTGATAACCAGGCAGAACCGTCTGTAGGCGCGCCTTCATAGTTGGGGTTGCTACAATCTTCAACATATTCAGTGACATTTCCAATCATGTCATAAATTCCGAAGCTGTTGGGTTGATACATGCCCACTATACTGGTGAATGCTGAGTGATCATCACATCGAGTGATGCCACCCATCATTTCAGTCATGATGCCTGAGTAGGTCGCGCCGTAACGCTTTTGCGCACCTTGTTCAGCTGACAAGTCGGCGATGTTTTCGTATTGACAAATTTCTCTTAATTCAGGGTCGTCACCAAAACTAAATAAGGTGTGGGCTCCTGCTCTGGCGGTGTATTCCCATTCGGCCTCTGTTAACAAACGATAGGGTTTCCCTGTGACTTTGGAAAGCCATGTCGCATAGGCTTTGGCAGGCTTTGCACCAATACAAACCACCGGTTGAAATGCATTTGATGACAGGTCGTTGTCAGTCCATGTACCTTTGGTTATCGGCCAGGGTTCATGCCAATTTTGAGTGGGTTGATGACGGCATTCGGTGGGTGTTGGATAACCGGTGGCTTCAATAAATTGGGCAAACTCTTTGACCGTGACTTCATATTTACCCACCTGAAAAGGTTTTATGTGCACTTTGTGAATGGGTGATACATTGTCACCTTCGCCACCCATCATAAATTCACCACCGGGTATGTTAGCCATCAGAGGTTCAATGATGTTGCTACCAGCCATCAGTGGTGTGCTGATAAAAGTGAACAGTGAAGTCAAAAAGATTCTAGTGGTTGACATTGGTTGTTTTCCCGAAAAATATAGGTGTTTGAGTTGTGTGATTATTTGGTTGCAAAATTTAAGCAAAACCATCTTGGTTTGACAGTGACAAAAGGCATGTTTTAGTGTTTAGGAAAGCATGAATGATGGACAGAATCTATCTTACAATTTATGCTGCTTATCCGATTGTGCGTACTTTGATAAAGGCTTTGGGTGTTTGGCCTGTGCTGTTTTTGAACACGCGGTAGAAGCTGGCTTCGGAGTTAAAGCCTGATTCCAACGCCAGTGACAGGATTGAGGCTTTGTTTTCTGGGTCGATAAGTTTCTTTTTAATGTCTTCAATGCGGTAGTCATTGATCAATTCTCTGAAACTTTTGTTCAGTTGTTCATTGATGACTTGTGAGAGGTTGGAAGGACTGACTGACAGTAGTTTGGCGACTTGGCGAATGTTCAAGCTGGGGTTTAGGTAGATTTTTTCTTTATTCAACAAGTTCAGCAATTCTTTGACCATTGTTTGGGCTTTCTTCGATGTGACTTTGCGAACGGTTTGGTTATCTTGTGGGTTGTGAATTTGTTCCAAGTCAGGTTTTTGCTGTCGGTAAGCCATGAAACTCAAATAATAAGTGACGGCAGCCTGATAAATAAAATATAACTGCCAATGAATTTCTGTGCCGTGAGTGACTAAGTGTAAGCGACCTAAAGACATGTTAATCACTAGCCAGATGATTAACACGCCACTCAATAACAAAATATTTCTTAGCCAATATAAGGTGGGATAGGCACTATCAGCGGTGTTGTCTTTGACTTGTTGTTGAAATTGGCTGTACTTTTGGTAGCCAAAGAACAAATAGGTGAGGATAGAAGCCACAATCAACCAGTCTTCAACTTCCTTGATCGGTCTATAGTAAAAACGCAGTGCCATCAAATCCTTGGCATTGACTGTGGGCAAATCATAAGCCGCAAGGAATAACGATAAAGCGTACAGTTCAGCCATGGCGAAGGGCAGAAAATGCAGCAGATATTTAGGTTGCCATTTAAAATCTTTTTCTGTCAATGCCAACAAATATAAATAGAACAAGGGGGCGGTGGCTAACTCAAAGGCATTGGGTAAATAGCTGAAAGCAGGTATGTTTGACATGCCGTTGTAAAACATCATTATTTTCAAAAACAACAAACAGAAAGTCAGAATGGCGAAGGCCAAAAACACATGACTGGGATTTTCATTGCGTGTGAGCAGCAACAAAATAAAGGCAATAATTCCCTGAGTAATGCCTATGAGTAGTAACAAATCAAAAAGCGAAAAAGTCATGAATAAATTCTATTGGCTCTGATGACACAATACAAGGTGGGTGATTATGCGTGATTAGCCGATACAATCAATATGATGAACCAAAAATTTAAAAAAGAATACTCTCAAAACACCTTTTAAGAGGTTTTGAGGCAACTAAATCATTAAATTGCGTGTTTTTTTATCGGAACACGCTTATGTTTAATTTGCTTAAAAACAAGATACTTTTAACCACAGCTGTTGTTGCCACAGTGGCTACTTTTATTTTGAATTATTTTTTTGATTTTAGATTGGTCAATGCCATGATTGTGATCCATGTGATTTTGGGTTCTTTGGCATTTATTGTTGGTGCTCCGGCGTTGTTAGCAAAAAAGGGCAGCCAATTACACATCATTTCAGGCAAAGTATTTTTCTGGTTAATGACTTATTCTGCAGTCTTTACTTTGATGGTGTCAGTGATGCCTTTTCACATCAGTCCTTCAATGTTTCAAATCAGTGTAATGACGCTGTATTTTTTGATTGGCGGTGTTCGCAGCCTGTCATTCAAACGCGGTAATCATTATTTGCTGTTTGATAAAGCCATGACTTATACACTTATTGTTGTCAGTGTTTATTTGTTTTTTCATCCCATCATCATATATGGAACTTATAGCCCATTGCGAACTGTTTTTGGTGCGCTTGCCCTGTTGTTTGGGTTGACCGATCTGTGGATTTTTCGAAACCCGCAAAACCTCAAAAAGTTTTGGTTGTTCAGCCATCTTTCAAAAATGTTGGCCGGTTACGCCACTGCTGTGACAGGATTCTTTGTTGCTCAGAATATTTTGGGCGGTTATTACAACTGGTTCACGCCCACAGTCATTTGTTTGGTTTACATTTCTTTCTGGGCGCATAAGTTGAAGGTATTTAAAGGTAACAATCAAATCTCGGTAAAAAAAATCACCGCTTCATGTTAAACCAATTCTAGGAATTACAGTTATGAACCCATGTAACATAAAATCAAATAATTATCAGAAAAAGAACTTTCAATACAACTTACTTTGTTTTTGTATCCTGTTATTATCTTCCGCTGTCAAAGCCAAGAATGATGCATCACTTAATGATCTGTTTAACCAAGCAACCGCGGCTTTTGCAGAAAACCATCTGGATCATGCCGAGATGCTGATAGAAAAACTTTTGGAATCATCTCAGAATGAAGCTGAGCATTATTATTTAGCCGGTCGTATAGCTGGTAAACAGGCACAGGAAGCCAATTTATTCAGCCAACTATCCTATGCCAGAGCTGCTAAAAAGTACTTCACTGCCGCCATCAGAATTGATCCTCAACATCAAAATGCGATCATTGGTCTGATCCGTTTTCACCAACAAGCCCCAGTGATGGCAGGATCCGATAAGCAGTCTATTCCTGAATTAATCAATCAATTGCGAACAATTGATGCCAGGGCTGCATTTACTATGGATGCGCCGAAGTTGTTGGAAAACAATCATGTTAAATCAGTAGTGGACTTTTATAAGGAAGCATTAAACAAACCATCAAAAACACGCCTGGGTCAATTCCAATATGATGCAGCCATGTGGTTTTCTGCTTACGGTCATTATCATCAAGCACTGGAAATCATGCAATCCATCGATCTATCCCAAAATGACCTGGATGACGAGTCAACAGTAATGCGTCTTTATCAATTGGCCAAGCTCACAGCAGAAACCCAAACCCAACTGGATGTGGGTATCAAAAATATTCAACTGTATGCAGCACTGCCAAAAGGGGACAAAACCATTCCGCAAGATTGGATTGATTTCAGATTAGCGCAACTTAACTTCCTTAACAGTGGACAGACTTTGGATAAAACTGAGTTATTGAAAATCCAATCCAGAACATCTTTGGATGAGTTAAAAGCCAAGATTCAGTCCTTTTTAGAAGAGGCTGTATTAAACTGATGAAAGGCAATGAATGCTAATGAAACCAGGAGTGCTTTGTATTGAAGTCTATAGTGGGGTAGTCAGTCATTAACCCGTGCGGTCTTTATTGCCTTACATGGATCGCACATTCTAGCCACTTCTGAAAGCCATACTTCATTGGTTTTTTCTGGGCTGACTTGTTAATTCGGGTCAGGAACGGATTCAAGACCTTGTTTAAATTGTGAATAAAAAATACCATAAAGAGCATCACATTGGCCAGGGCCAAGACAGGATGTTTGTCCTTCTGCTGGCTGTAATTCACTGTCAGGACAGGTCAGACAGTTGGTTGAACCACTGAGGTTTTGAAACGTGCCGGATGGACACAAGCTGCATTGAGCGGAACCAGAAAAGTTGGTAAAGGTACCAGGATCACAATTCATGCAACTTGCCTGGCCTGCTTGGTTCTGGTATTTACCTGGGGAGCAGGCGGTGCATGAAGACATCCCGGTAACAGCGGCGACTGTGCCAGGTGCACAGGTAATGCAACTGGTTTGCCCTTGCTGGCTTTGAAAAGTGCCGGCATTACAAACTTCACAAAACTGTTGACCGCTACTGACTGCAAATCGTCCTGCAGGGCAAGCGCTACAACTGAATGCACCTTCACTGTTGTTTGCTGTACCAGGTTCGCAAAGTTTACATGAACTTTGGCCGGATTGATCCTGAAAACTGCCAGCTAAACACAGTGAACAACTGGAGCTGCCAACAGAATCAGCAAAAGTGCCAGGATTACAGTTGTTGCATGAAGCTGCGCCTGAAATATTGGTGTACTGGCCTGCAGGGCAAAGCTTGCATTGATTGGCATCAGTTTGATCTTGATAAGTCCCCGGATCGCAAGGCAGACATTGTCCATTTTGAGTATATGTACCAACAGGACATGAAATATAAGAGAATACATTGGGTACGGTGGTCGAGTTATCAACCGTTTGCATCACCACCAGTCCATGGTTTGAACCTCTACCTGATGGGCTGATGCAGTCAATCTGATTATGATTTGAATTGGTGACTTGACAAGGCTTACCACCAATCAATACCACAGGCGTTTCCCCGCCAAAATTGGTACCCTGGATAGTAATCGTTTGACCTCCGACTTGATTGAGGTCTGTAGGTGATACTTGTTGTACACTGGGTGCATCATAAAACAGGAAATGAGAACTGCCTGACAGGTCTTGCTGACTATCACTGATGACATATACGGGTTGTTTACCAATGCCATCAGGTACCAAGCATTGAAAATCATTACCTTGAAGAATGATAAAACCGCAAGCTTTGTCACCCACCAATATCTGAGTCACTGAAGCCGGGTTAGATATACCTGAAACAACGATGATGGTACCTCCGATGGTCGAAGCAGAATTTGGATTGATAGTGATGACATCATTAACGCCTGCCAATAGTTGACCCTGGACGAAAAGTAGTAAAAAGATAAACGTTCTCATGATTTTCCCCTTAATGATGTTCTAATGATTCTACCATAACTTAAGGTGGTGTTTCCTAATAGTAAGTTATTGGTTGTTCTTAATTGGCTGTTACAATAAACAAAACAATAACTCGGGTATTTTAATGAAGTTTATTTTGATGTTGGTTTTCGGTCTGTTTGTCGGAGGTTGTGCACATAAGTCACAATTTCCCAATCATCGCATCAGTAGTGAAGATTTAAAGTTAACAATTCCTAAACGGTTTGAACAATATGGACATAATGATGATGTCAGTATTATTTTAACATTCTCCGGCGGGGGAACTCGTGCAGCTGCATTTGCTTATGGAGTGATGCAGGGCTTGAAGGAGACACCGATACAGTTAAACAGCACCAGCCAGGTGGAGATGTTGTCGCTGGTGGATGTGATTTCTTCGGTGTCTGGTGGCAGCTTTACTTCAGCTTATTATGGCTTGTTTGGAGACAAATTGTTTACGGATTTTGAAGCCGATTTTCTAAAAACTACATTACAAAGTCGCTTGACCAGACAATTATTGGTTAACCCAATCAATTGGTTTCGTTTTATGTCGGGAAATTACAACCGCAGTGATTTAACGGCACAACATTATCAAAAACACATTTTCAAGGACAAAACTTTTGCTGATATGCGTTCAGACGCACCACTGATCATGATTAATGCTACCGACATTGCTACAGGAGCTGGTTTTACTTTTTCCGATGAGCATTTTCGTTGGTTGTGTTCTGATTTAAGTGCCTTTCCGGTGGGTAAAGCGGTCACAGCATCGTCTGCTGTACCAGTATTGTTTTCTCCGGTGTTAATTAAAAATCATGGTGGGTGCTTGCCATATGAGTTTCAGCTTGAAACGATATCTGATGAAATTCGCTACCAACAACAGGCCTTAATCATGCGCCGTTTTCTTGATAAGGAACGTTATCCTTATTTGCATTTAGTTGATGGTGGAGTGGCTGATAATCTCGGTGTGCGTGCCATTTTGAATCAGATTTATGGTCAAGATAATAATTTCTGGCAAACCCTCAAAGCCTATCGTCTCGACCACACCAAAAAGGTATTGTTTCTGGTGGTCAATGCCGCAGCGACTTTAAATGGTGAGTTGTCCAAGTCTCCTAAGACGCCAGGTTTGACCGATACCTTGAACGCAGTCACCACCATTCAGTCACAAAATTACAATGCTGACACCCTGGATTTATTGGAGCTCAGTGCACCCAAATGGCAAGCGCAAGTCAGGGAAGGTCGTTGTCAGGAATATTTCTCAGCTGATTGTAATGATTTCAGTTTTCATGTTACCGAATTGAACTTTACTCATGTGGGAGAACCATTGGCCTCGGAGTTGGCAACCATAGCCACGGCATTGCAACTGCCTGACGAGCAGGTAGATAAGCTGATAGCAGCTGGAAAAGATTTGGTGAGGCAATCGCCAGTGGTTCAGAGTTTCATCAAAGAGATAGAAGCCAAGTAATTATGTAAACAACCACCTTGGTGGCATTATTTGCTACGTTTAAGTTTGATTTCAAACGGTCATGAAGTGGTGATAAACTGATGGATATCAAATAACAAAAAAATCAATATGTCTGAAAAATCACAATTTCAATTGCTCAAACAACGTCGGTTTCTACCGTTCTTTTTAACCCAGTTTTTTGGCGCATTTAATGATAATGTGTTTAAAAACGCCCTGGTTATCATGATTGCCTTCCGGGTGGTTGAAGAACAAGTCGATATTCTAACCAACCTGGCTTTTGGCCTATTTATTTTGCCGTTTTTTTTGTTTTCTGCTTTTGGTGGTCAAGTGGCGGATAAATTTGAAAAATCCATGTTAATCAGGCGGGTCAAAATGGGGGAGATCATCATCATGCTGATGGCTTCTTTGGGGTTTTACCTGAACAGCATTCCATTATTGATTTTTGTGTTGTTTTTAATGGGGTCACAGTCAACACTGTTTGGCCCAGTTAAATATGGTTACTTGCCGGAAAAGTTAAGTAATCATGAGTTAATGGGTGGTAATGGCTTAATAGAATCATCCACTTTTATTTCTATTTTGCTTGGTACTATTCTGGGTGGCATATTGATTGCCTTGGATTCTTTTATTCCGATTTCAGTGGCAGTTGTGACGTTTGCAACTCTTGGATACCTCTCTGCCAGACAAATTCCTTTGTGTGAAGCTGCTGAACCGGAAATCAAACTCGATTGGAATTTATTCAGAGCAACGGCTAATAACTTGCGTATCATCCCAGAAAAAAGGGTGGTTTTTTTAGCGGTGCTGGGTATTTCCTGGTTTTGGTTTTTTGGGTCGGTGTTTTTGGCACAAATGCCCAACTTTAGCCGCACGGTATTGAATGGCAATGAAAGTGTAGTGACTTGGTTATTAACCATGTTTTCTGTGGGTATAGGCATGGGGTCATTGTTGTGCGAGAAGTTGTCTGGACGCCGGGTAGAGATTGGGTTGGTTCCATTGGGTGCATTGGGTTTGGCTTGGTTTGGTTTTGATTTGTATTGGGTCAGTTCTCAATGGGTTGTTTTAGATCAACTGGCTATTGGCTGGCTTGGCTTTCTCAGTCAAACTGGTGCCATACGGGTCTCCATTGACCTGACTATGATTGGTGTGTTTGGCGGTTTGTATATTGTGCCACTTTATTCATTGGTCCAAGAACGTTCTGATGCCAATCAGGTGTCAAGAATCATTGCGGGTAATAACATTATCAATGCCTTGTTTATGGTGGTGGCAGCGGTATTGGGCATGGTGGTACTGGGAGTACTTGGTTGGACCATCCCACAATTATTCATGATTACCGTGGTGTTGCACATTGTGGTTTGTCTTTATATATTTTCTGTGGTTCCTGAATTTATTTTAAGGCTGATTGCCTGGTTGTTAGTGTCTTTGGTTTATCGGGTTAAGTACAAGGGTCTGGAAAATATACCAGCTGAAGGTCCGGTGGTTCTGGTTTGTAATCATGTAGCCTTCGTGGACCCGGCGATTGTGATGGGAAGGGTACGCCGACCAACACGTTTTGTGATGCACCATAAAATCTACAATAAATTTGGGATGAAATTTTTATTCAAAGCCGCCAAAGCCATACCAGTGGCCTCGGCCAAAGAAGACCCGGAAATGATGGAAGCAGCCTTCCAGTCGGTACGAGAAGCCCTGGCAGATGGTGATGTGGTGTGTATATTCCCCGAAGGTGCTTTGACGCCAGATGGTAAAATTGGTCAATTCAAAAAAGGCATAGAGCGCATCATTAAGGACAGTCCCGTTCCAGTGATTCCCATGGCGTTGAATAACCTGTGGGGCAGCATGTTTTCGCGATATTCCAAAAATGTATTGGCTCGATTGCCGAGGAAATTTATGGCCAAGGTGGAATTACTGGTTGGCGATCCGGTACCACCTCAACAGGTCACAGCGGATCGCCTGTATGAAAGGGTTGTGGACTTAAAAAATCAGGCAGAAATTGCCAATCCTTTGTTGGAGAACACCGATTCAAAAGCCTGATTCAGGTCTGCTACGATGTCTTCAATGTGTTCCAACCCAACTGATAATCGGATCAATGTTGGACTGATCAGGTGTTCCAACAATTCTTCCTCGGTATAAGTTGAATGGGTCATTGACGCCGGGTGTTGAATCAGGGTTTCTGCATCGCCGAGGCTAACTGCACATAAAATCATTTGCAAGGCATTCACAAAAGCTGCGGATTGTTCTCTGGTTGCATTTAATTCAAAAGCTATCATGCCACCAGCCATGCGCATTTGTTTTTGTGCCAGCTCTTTTTGTGAGAAATTATCTAAGCCAGGATAAAAGGTATGTTTCACATAGGGTGAACAAGCCAGATACTCAGCGACTTCTTGAGCATTTTTACAATGACGTTCCATCCGCACGTGTAAAGTTTTCATGCCACGCAACAATAAAGCCACATCAAAACCTGAAATCACCGAACCTGTCATGTCTTTCAGGCCAAACATGCGAATGTGGTCAATGTCTTCCTGTTTGCCTGCCACAAAACCAGCAATCAAATCACCATGCCCTCCAAGGTATTTTGTTGCTGAATGTACCACCAAATCAGCACCGAGTTGGATTGGGTTTTGTAAATAAGGGGTGCAATAGGTGTTGTCGATCATCAATTTACAATCATATTGTCTGGTAATTTGTGCCAGCGCTGCAATATCAACCAGTCGCATATTTGGGTTGCTGGGTGTTTCTGAATAGACCAGCTTCGTTTTGTCTGTAATTTTTTGAGCTAAATTGTTGGCATCACTTAAGTTGACATAAGTAATCTTGATGCCGAAACTTTTCAGCCCATGTTCCAGGTATGAAAAAGTGCAGCCATACAAACTCAAGTCGGCAATGATTTCATCACCTGGTTTAACCAAAGACCACATGGCGCTGGTGATGGCACCCATGCCTGAAGCCGTTGCTAAAGCTGCTTCGGCATGTTCTAGCTCTGCTAATCTTTGTTCAAGTAGCTGCTGCGATGGTGAACCCAAACGGGCGTAAATAAAACGATTATTTTCGCCTTGAAAAGCAGCACCACCCTGTTCCACCGTGTCAAATGCATAAGTTGAGCTGATATGAATCGGTGGTGTTAGGGCACCTTGATGCTGCTTGGGATGGTAGCCTGCGTGAATGGCTCGGGTGGCAAAATGATTTTTTCTCATGTTTATATACCAAATCGTTTCAACTATGTGCCTATTTTAAGTTGTGGTGAAATGGCTTCCAAGTTAGAATACGTAACATTTTCATTACAACTGATGCTTGTTACTTTGTAAGTTGTTGAAAATAATATAAAAACATGTTGTACGGAAATTCTTACACTTATGAAACTTGCCATTACCACTGAAAATAAACTGGGTATCACCGATGATGTGCTGTCCTTGTTGCGCAGTCATCGAGCTGATTTGATTAAGGTGGAAGTTGAAGATGGCAAGATATATCTGCACACTCAGGATTTGGAAAAATCTGTACAGGGCACTATTGCCAGCCAGTTGATGAAAATTCATGGCATCAAGTGGGTCAATCAGATTGAAGTTTTGCCTGGTGTAGAAACGCAGAACATGCTGGAATCATTGATGCAAGCCATGCCTGATCCAGTGGTAGGCATTAATAACAAAGGACAAGTTTCCTATGCCAATGACAAAGCCAAAAAACTGTTCCAGCAGCATATGGAAAATCAAAAAATGCCTACCCTAATGAAACAAATTTTCGTCTCCAACGGATGGCAAGATAAGGTCAATGCAGCAGCTAATTCGCATCTGCCAGTGAACATCAAGACCATTGCCGGGTCGATGTTGCTGGAAGTTCAGGGTATTAAAGGTAGCAATGGTCAAATGATGGGAGCGATGTTGTTATTTCGTAACCACGATAAAATCATGGCCAGTAGCTATGTGATGCAAGGCGAGGAAATTGATGGTTTGGAACGTTTGGTTTATCAGTCAGAAGCTTTTGGTGCGGTGGTGCAAAAAGCCAAAACCCTGGCTGTCGTAGAAGCACCTTTGAATATTGTCGGTGAAACAGGAACCGGTAAAACTTTGTTGGCACATGCCTGTCATAGTTTGAGCCCGAGAAGTCACGAATTGTTTACCGTGGTGGATTGCCAGGCAATTAAAAGTGATGAGTTGGAAAGGTTGTTGTTTGGTGTCGAAAGTCGCCCCGGTGTACTAGAGCTTAACCAGTCGGGAACCCTGTTTTTTTCTCACATTGAATTCATGCCCAAACACACGCAACAAAAAGTGTTGGAATTGCTGAAAAAACGTCAGCAAGGATCAGGCATTCGTGTGATGGTGTCCTCATCTCAAAAGCTGCAAAACCATCAACAAGCTGGCAAATTGTTACCCGAGTTAGTTATGTTGTTGGATGTTTTACGCTTGGATGTACCTCCCTTGCGCGAGCGACCCGAAGACGTTGAGCCATTGATGCAATATTTTCTGCAACAGTTCAATCAGCAATTGGGCCAAAACCTGGCATTTTCACTTGATGCCACAGCCAAAATGAAAAGATATTACTGGCCTGGTAATGCCAGCCAATTAAGACACGCCACTTTTAAGGCGATGATGATTGCCAAAGAGGGCATTATTCATGCCAGTGATTTGGATCTGGAAGGAGCCATCAGTCTGGAAGCTGATCTCGAAGGCATGACCTTAAATGAAGCGGTTAATGAGTTTGAAAAACATTTTTTACAACACTGGTATCAAAAATACCCGTCAACCCGAAAATTAGCGCGTCAATTAGGGGTGTCACACACCACCATTGCGCAAAAAATCAATAAATACAAATTAAACGAACAACCTTGATAACATGATGAAACTAATAGATGCCCATGGTGGCGAACTGGTAAACCTGTTCCCAACAGAGCAAGAAAAAGAACAACGACAACAATTGGCCAATGCCATGCCAGACTGGAATTTGACTGACCGTCAAATTTGCGACATTGAGCTGCTCTTAAATGGTGCGTTTTCACCCTTGAAAGGCTTTATGAACCAGGCTGATTATCAGTCAGTATTAAAAGACATGAGATTGGCTGATGGTACCTTATGGTCTATGCCAATTACTTTGGATGTCGATGAAAAAACCATGCAGGCGGCCAAAGAAGCGGGTCATTTGACTTTGCGGGATTTGGAAGGTGTGGTGTTAGCGGTATTGAAAGTAGAAGATGCCTGGAAAGTGGATAAAGCCAGTGAAGCACAGACTGTGTTTGGTAGTACCGATGAAAAACATCCGGCTGTCAACTACCTGATGCATAAAGCAGGTGATTATTACCTCGGTGGCGAGTTGATAGGCTTGCAGCTACCAACTCATTATGATTACAACCAACACCGACACACACCTGCTGAAATCAGAAGAAAATTCCAAAAACTGGGTTGGTCCAGAGTGGTGGCTTTTCAAACCAGAAACCCCATGCATCGTGCCCATCAGGAATTGACCTTCAGAGCAGCACAAAGGGTTGAAGCTAACTTGTTGATTCATCCAGTAGTCGGTATGACCAAACCAGGTGATATTGACCACTTTACCCGTGTTCGTTGTTACGAGCAAGTCATGGATCGTTATCCAGAACGTACCACTGCTTTGTCATTGTTACCCCTGGCAATGCGGATGGGCGGTCCACGTGAAGCTTTGTGGCATGCCATTATCCGTAAAAATTACGGCTGTACGCATATTATCGTTGGTCGTGATCATGCAGGTCCTGGAGATAATGCTAAAGGTGAACCATTCTACGGCCCTTACGATGCACAAGAATTGTTGAAAAAACATGAAGAAGAGTTAGGTATAGCCATGGTTGAGTTTGAGATGATGGTTTACTCTCAAGACAAAGCACAATATATTCCTGTTTCTGAAATCGGTGAGAAGGAAAATATCCTTAATATTTCAGGCACCGAACTGCGCAGAAGATTACAATTGGGTTTGGACATTCCCGAGTGGTTTTCATACCCTGAAGTCGTGGCAGAACTGCGAAAAAGTTATCCGCCTAGAAACAAACAAGGGTTTACCGTCTTTTTTACCGGTTTGTCTGGTTCCGGTAAATCAACCATTGCTAATGCTTTGAGAGTTAAATTGATGGAAATGATTAACCGTCCGGTGACGCTGCTGGATGGTGATGTGGTCAGAAAACACCTTTCCAGTGAGCTGGGTTTTTCCAAAGAGCATCGCAACATTAATGTACAACGCATTGGCTATGTGGCCAGTGAAATTACCAAAAATGGTGGGGTGGCCATTTGTGCACCGATTGCACCTTATGAAAAAATGCGCGAACAGGTGCGTGCGATGATTGAACCTTTGGGAGGGTTCATTGAAATTCATGTATCTACACCTTTGGAAGAATGTGAAAAACGCGACCGCAAGGGTTTGTATGCCTTGGCTCGCAAAGGTGTGATTAAGGAATTTACAGGCATCAGCGACCCTTATGAAGTGCCTGTAAATCCTGAAATGGACATTAACACCCTGGACTTTACACCAGACCAGGCCACCCAGCGCATAGTGTTGAAGCTGGAAGCCATGGGATTGATTGGTTAATGACCGAACAAGAAACACAAAAATCGACTGTTTTTCTGATAGATTCATCGGTTTTTGTGTTTCGCAGTTACTATTCGATGTCCACCGATTTGGTGGATGTGAATGGTGACCCCAATCATGCTGTTTATGGTTTTGCCCGCTTTTTAGTGCGATTCATTAAACAAACACAAGCCAAATACATTGCCACCGCTTTTGATGAGTCATTAACCACATCTTTTCGTAATGAAATCTATCCGCCTTATAAAGCCAATAGAGAACCCGCGCCCGAAGATTTGAAACAACAATTTAAGCACTGTCAGCAATTGGCCAAGTTACTCGGCATTGCGGTGTTTGCTGATGACAGTTATGAAGCCGATGATTTGATTGGCACATTGCATAACAGTTACGCAGCAAAAGGACACAACATTTGCGTGGTCAGTGCTGATAAAGATTTGGCGCAATTGATCAGACCTACTGACTGGTGGTGGGACTATGGTAAATCCAAACCTTTAAACTATCAGGGATTGACCGAAAAATTTGGTATCAGGCCAGACCAGGTGTGTGATTTTTTGGCTTTGGCTGGCGATCAAGTTGATAATATTCCTGGTGTGAAAGGTGTAGGGATTAAAACGGCACAAATATTGTTGAACCACTTTAATGATTTGGATACTTTATTAGCACGCTATCGAGAAATTGAGTATCTAAGTTTTCGTGGAGCCAAATCCTGCATGAAAAAAATTAGGGAGCATCAGGAACTGGCAAAACTATCAAGATTATTGTCAAAAATTGTACTTGATGCACCGATAGAAAATGATGATATAATAAAATCAAGAGTAAGCCCCGAGCCCTTGATTAAGTTCATCGAAACCATGAATTTTGGGCCAATGATAAGAAGAGAATTATTGGAAGTAGCAGCCATATGACAGCCGAACAAAAGAAAATTCTGGTGGTTGATGACGAACCAGATATATTGCAACTGTTAGAAATTTCACTGACCCGCATGGGGTTTAAGGTTTACAAAGCCGAAAACATAGGTTCGGCTAAATATCAGCTGTCAAAAACCTCGTTTCATCTGTGCCTTTCTGATTTTAAATTGCCTGATGGTCATGGCAGTGATTTGGTTGAGCATGTAAACAAAAATTACCCCAATACTCCCATAGCAGTCATTACGGCATTCGGTACTATTAATCATGCTGTGGAAACCTTGAAAAAAGGTGCTTTTGATTTTATCACCAAACCCATTAGCCTCGATACCTTGCGACAACTGGTGATAACCGGGTTACAAAAGCATGAGACCAGAGAGCCGGAAACAACCGCAGAAACTATTCATATAGATACCTCTTACTTTAACCAGCTGAATAAACTGATCATCAAGCATGCTGAAAGTCACATGCCAGTGATTATCTTTGGTAAACGCGGGACCTGGAAAAAAAGAATTGCTTCTTTGATACATAAGAACAGTCATTTAAGTGATCAGCCATTTACTGTGGTAAATTGTGCCAATGAATCAGTTGAATTAACCCCTGATGTTCCAGGGACTTTGGTTTATGAAAACATCGAAAACCTTGATCCGAAAGAACAAACCCAGTTAATCAAGTTTATTAAAACACTGCCAGAGGGTAAGCGCATCATTGTGACCAGTAATTGGACTGAGGATGAATTCATGCATTCTCTGGGTGTCAAAAAGTCGTTGATTAGACTTTTAACCGTAGCAACCATTAAAACACGTAGTGTTTTGGAGCTTAAAGAAGACTTGGCTGATGTCAGTAAAACCCGTTTGGAACAGTTGGCTGAAGAGTGGAACAAACTGCCGTGTAAAATTCATCCCAGCGCATTAACCAAGCTGAAGAACTATGACTTTCCGGGGAATCTAAAAGAATTGGATTTGATACTTTCCAAAGCTGCAGTCAATTGTCAGAACCAACTGATTAGGGAAGAGGACATACAATTAGAAAATACCGGATACCAGCCACAACTTAACAAGGAAATGAATCTTGAAAGGTACATTGAGGAAATAGAAATTCGTGAAATCACCAATGCCTTGGCCAAGACCAACAACAACAAAACCAAAGCTGCAGATTTATTGGGTATCAGTTTTCGTGCGCTACGCTACAAGATTAAAAAATTAGGGATAGATTGACAGTTCCCCCTTATCAGGGAATAGGAAAAAGGCCTACTGAAAGTTGTTTTCAGCTACGCCACAATTCTTCTGAATGGTGACTTTTTCGGGAAATGATTCATCAAGAAATGCATCTGGTCAGCGATGATGTTCTTGTTTTGCAAATAAATATATTCCGCATAATTCGGCGCAAACGGTATCGCCAACAAACGCATATTGGCTTGTAATGGTGTACGGTCAGCTTTGTGGTTATTACAACGTTTACAGGCCGTTACTACATTCGTCCATAAATCTTTACCTCCTTGCGAAACCGGTGTGACATGATCCCGAGATAATTCATGGTGATGGAACACATTACCACAATACAGGCATAAATTCTGATCACGCTTAAACAAAGTATGGTTGTTTAAAGGTGGAACATAATGTGCCAATTGTTTGTGTAAATGGTTGTTATGGCCTTTGGTGCCAATAATTGCAGGGATGTCGTAGAAGCTTTGTTTGCCGGAAAGGGCGTTTATCCCGCCGTGAAGACGGGTTAGGGTGGCACCAAATTGATATTGGACCATATCGAGTGCCATGAGCTTGGCAACTTGTTCACAATTCAGCCATTCTAGTGGCATTCCCGATGCATCAGTTCTGAGGGTTTGATGCGCCCCAAGGTTGTGATGAATAATCAACTTTCTCCTCAAGTGGTTTATACAATTACAAACCACCCATGAAAAAAATGCAAGGATTTATAGCCTTTGTCATACAAAAATCATATCGGTTTCACAGAAATTTAATAAAGAGACATGATGGTTGTGAATTATTAGTATTCGTAAAGGTATTCACATAAACATGATAAAATTGTGATTTTTAAAAGGGATATGTGTGTGGTCAATTCTCAAGAGTCAAAGTTTTTAAATACAGGGCTGAGATCAATAATAATTTTGATGATTTTCACTTTGCCTTGTGGCGCACAAGACAAATATGAGAATCCTGTTGACGGCAAGACCTATGAAACAGACAAATGGAATGTATATAAGCCAGAAGGTTATGATGCTAAAAGCCATGAAAAGGAACATGTTTCAATTGACTCGGTTCGATTACTCATCTCCGAATACGAAGTTGATTCAAATTTAGAAATTGAGGTATTAGCTGAATTCATCACTACAATTCGGCTGTTGGCAGAGAGGATTTTTGATCCGATTTCAGAAGATGCAGAGATTCTTTTGCAGGTTACGCTTCACAAGACCAGCCGTCAAGACTACGAAGTCATGTATCAAGGAGAACTCTCTGAAGAAATATTACAAGCATTTTATGATGGCCTTGAGGATATCCCTGAACTAAATACTTTGGAACTTGATGTTCCATTCCAGATTCATTTTGTCATTCGTAAGTCATGAAAGACCTAACTCCAATGGCTTTGATTATATAAGGCAAGGATGGGCTTTGCCTATCATTAAGAGACGTTTTTATAAACAAAGGATGCATAATGATTCTTAGGAAATCAATTCACGCTGAGATAACATCAATCAAACCATTTGATGAGAAAGAACGGAAAACGCAGTTTGATGTGCTTGATTGGATTGATTCAGGTGTAGAAATATTTCGAATAGCCAAACCAGCAACACCAGCTAAACATCTTGTTAGTTATTTCGCAGTGATTGATAACGATTATATTTTGCTTGTTGATCACATCAACGCTCAAATGTGGTTACCAACCGGAGGTCATGTTGAACCTGATGAGCATCCCAGAGAAACAGTTTTGCGTGAAGTGAAAGAGGAGCTGGGTATTGAAGGAAAATTTTTACAGGAAACTCCTGTATTGATAACAAGCACAAAAACGGTTGGGAAAACAAAAGGTCATACAGATGTGTGTCTTTGGTATGTACTTAAAGGAGATAAAAATGAAGCACTGGACTTCGATAGAACGGAATTTTATCAAATACGCTGGTTCCATAAAAACGATGTTCCAATGGATAGGACAGACCCTGAAATGAGTAGGTTTTTGAGTAAGTTGTTTAAGGATTGAAGACCGACAAATAGGTAGGATGTTCCTTGCCAACAAATATCATGACCTGGATACTGCGGTCAAGCCGCAGGATGACGATTTCTAAGTGAGAACCTTTAGGTGCTAACCGACCAACATTCCAGCCATTGTTGCTGAGAACAGTGAAGCTAATGTACCGCCTATCATCGCTTTGATGCTAAATTTTTCAGGCAGCTGAATATTTTTTGAAGTCCTTGGCCTCCAGATACCTCAATCCTTTGTCCGGTCATCCACCCGCTTGTAGCAACCAACAGACCTGCGATTGCTTGGCCAATATCATCGGGTAAACCCACTCGGCCCATAGCAGTGTTGGCTGCAATTTGCTGGTTAAGTTCTGAGTTATCCCGGACAACGCCACCACCAAAATCAGTTTCAATCGCACCAGGTGCAAGGGTGTTAACAGCAATGCTACGCTGGGCAAAACTCGCAGCTTGATAACGAGTCATCACTTCAACCGCACCTTTCATTGCGGCATAAGCATCATAGCCGGCAAAAGTCATTCGGGTTAAACCGCTGGATACATTAAGAATTCTGCCACCACTTGCAATCATGTTTGAAAGACACTGTGTTAATAAAAAAGGTCCTTTGAAGTGTACTTGATACATTTGATCCAGTTCTGCCTCTGTGGTATCAGCAAACGGTTTGAAAAGACCGTATCCGGCATTATTGATCAGGTAATCAAAGCCATCTCGGGAAAAAACGTTCTGAAGTGTTTCAGTTAAACTGTTTTTGAAAGATGTAAAAGAGGTGGTCACAGTTGTGTCAAGTTGCAACGCTGCTGCATGACCACCATTGTCATTGATGCTTTTGACCACCTTTTCAGCTGCTGTTTTTTGATTATGGTAAGTGATGATGATACCTGTATTAGATTGCGCAAGGTGTTGTGCGGCACTGGCCCCTAGACCACGGCTGCCACCAGTAATTAAAGCGATTTTTTGAGTCATTCTATTCTCCAGATTAATTTGGTTGTATATGCTATAAAAACCACACTTAAGGTGTTTGTCTATTTGTACGAATGACTTGTTCAAAACTCCAACAAAAGTAAAAAATGACCTAGTTAGACTTCCATTTCTTGCTAAATCGTCTTAGATTATCCAGATGGATCAATATTTCTTATCACGAGTTATTGCTTATGCTGATTTGCATGGGTTTTCTGACGCACCTACATCACTTGGATTTGGTGGCTTATCTCTGGTGAGAGCCTATCGTCCTTCTGAATTGATGAATACATTGTATGTTCCCCTGCTTTGTTTTGTACTTCAAGGGCAAAAAGAAACCCGTTTTGGTACTCGCACCGTGAGATTTGCTGCAGGTGATACTTTGATTGTGAGTATCAATATGCCTACTGTCAGTCAGGTTACGGTTGCTTCTTCGGAAAAACCATTTGTTTCTTTGGCCATTGAAATTGATTTGGATATCATTAGGTCTCTTCAAGTAGAACTGGAGCTGACAGGTGCAGATACCACCAGAGAGGCGACCATTGCTGCAGGTGCCTGTAGTGATGCTTTGGCTCAAGCCATACAACGTTTGTTTGATCTTCTTGAACGTCCAGTAGCAGAAAAAAACATCATGGCTCCTCTGTTATTGCGTGAAATACATTTTCGAATGTTGCTTGAGGGACACAGCGGGATGCTGAGACAACTGGCTCGTCCGGACAGTCACGAGAGTCGAATCAACCGAGCTATTTTAAAGCTACAAAATGATTTCTCAGAACCTATTTCTGTTGAAGACTTGGCTGGATTAGCTGGCATGAGCACTTCTGGTTTTCATCAACACTTTAAAGCCATAACCGCGAAAACACCGTTGCAATATTTAAAGGATATGAGGTTGTTAATCGCGCAACAAAGGATACTATCCAGTGTTGAACCCGTCTCTTTAATAGGCTATCAGGTTGGTTATGAAAGCGCTGCTCATTTCAGTCGGGACTATGATCGAAAATTTGGTTATCCTCCGAGTAAAACAAGGGATTTGGTCAGAGCAGGGTAGGGTGGGCAATGCCCACCGTTTAACTTTATTTGTAACTCATCCCACCAACATCCCAGCCATGGTTGCTGAGAACAATGACGCCAAAGTACCGCCTATCAACGCTTTGATACCAAATTCAGAAAGGGTTTTGCGTTGTCCTGGAGCCAGTGAGCCAATACCTCCGACTTGTATACCAATGGAGGCAAAGTTTGCAAAACCACAAAGCATATAGGTCGCCATCAGGATGGATTTGTCATACATCAGATGCACTTGTTGACCGGCATCTTTCATGCTGGCCAGATTTTCGTAACCGACAAATTCACTGGCAATAATTTTGACGCCCAGTAATTGTCCCAGTAAGGTGATGTCTTCAGTGGCAACACCAATCAACCACATCAGAGGGGCAAACATGTAGCCGAGGATAAATTGTAAGGTTAAACCATCGTAACGTGTATTGGCTGCAATCCACTCATTTAAACCAATCAAGCCGCCCAGTTCCTTCAAGCCAAAATTAATCATGGCGAGGAAAGCAAAGAACACCAGCAACATGGCGCCAACATTCATCGCCAGTTTCAAACCTTCGGTGGTGCCATTGGTCAGTGCATCAAGAAAATTTGAACCGACAGATTCATTAGTGATTTCAATGTTGGAATTAATTTCTTCAGTTTGTGGATACAACATTTTAGCGACCACAATGGCACCAGGAGCTGCCATTACCGAAGCAGCCAGTAAGTGTTTGGCGTAGAATAATTTTTGAGTCGGATCATCACCACCGAGGAAGCCAACATAAGCTGCCAAAACGCCACCTGCTACAGTAGCCATGCCACCAATCATTACCAACAAAATTTCAGATCGGTTCATCGCTTCCAGATATTTTTTAATCATCAATGGGGCTTCGGTTTGACCCAGAAAAATATTGCCCGCTACTGATAAACTCTCTGCACCTGAAATGCGTAATGCTTTGGTCAATAACCAGGCCAAACCTTTAACAATTTTTTGGATGATGCCCAAATAAAATAACACCGATGTCAGTGCCGAGAAAAATACAATGGTGGGTAGAATCATTACCGCAAAGTTGATCAATGGTGATTCAATTTCACCACTACCAAAAGACCGGAATAAGAAGTTGGTGCCTTCCTTGGTGAAGTCCATAATATGGATAAAAAATCGACCTACGCCCTCGAATATGGCTTGAACGAAAGGCACATAAAGCACCCCGATGGCCAAAATCAATTGCATGGTTAGACCTACGCCCACCACTTTCCAACTGATTGCTTTGCGGTTACTGCTGAATAAATAAGCAATGGCAATCAAAGAAACCATGCCAATGGCGCCGCGCATTAACGACTCAAGAGAAAAACCCTCTGAAGAAATGATGTCCATCTTCTACCCTAATTCAATTAAACCCATCGATTATAAAAGACCTCAGGAAAAATAACAGCTGGAATTTTACGTGAATCGTTGTATTTCAAATTGGTGGTATCTGCTTCTACTGGCTTAGATTTTCAACTGGTTTTGGTAATAAGTTGGGCTCTACCATACGAATGGCCTTGAACAAAAAACGGTATTTGATGAATTGTAAATGTTGTGAGTCCTCATTCTCAAAGTGTTGAATCTTGCTCAGGAAATCTTTAAAAGAGGTTTTTTGCCAAGTTTTAATCACGGCTTGATAAGTTTCGAGTTCTCTGGCAATCAAAGCTGGGTCATTCTTTTGCACAGCAATGGCCAGGTTAAATAAAGGATCACTAAGTACTGAACTATAGAGGTCTTGATCTTTCAGCACCATGCCACCGAGAAATCCAAGTTCTTCTTTAAGTGCATCTTGGTGCAGCTGTTTTTTCTCCCGTCTTTTTTGCTGATAATTTTGTGCAAGCTGATATTGGTGGTTCAACAGAGCTGTCCAAGCTAAAAATTCGAATTCGTATGAATCAGTGTCATTGATGTCGTTTTGTTGAATGATGTTTGCTTTATCCGCTAATTCAATTATTTGACTGTATTTTTGTTGAGCAAACAATGATTGCCAATAGTTTTGTCGCATAGCCGGATATAAATCCGGTGCGTTAGACTTGAAAAGAGGTAAATATTTGGCCAAAAGTTGCTCGTAGTTTTCATTACTTTGTGTTGCCTCATCGGGCTGTAATGCGATCAAAGCATCAAGCAATTTTTCGTATTTTTGATGTGATTCAAACAATGACAAGCGACTCATTAACTGTTTTTTCATCTCATCAGAGCTTTGCCAAGCAGTCACTTCAACCAGAACTTCCGCATAGGCCAAAGAATTGACACCCAATAAACTCCCTAACTTTTCCAGATCATCGGAGATTTGAGCATCGGGATCCTCATAAATTTGGTTCATCATGTTGTACTTGATCCACAGGTGGTAATTTGGATCAGTGTGCATTTGATTAGATTCGAGAAACTCAATGGCTTGTGGCGCAATCATGGCAACCATGTAAGGACCTTCGTTTTCCTTCGCAAAAGCTATAGCGTCTTTGAGTACC
>JAGRJR010000046.1 GCA_020442635.1 Lysobacterales bacterium | reverse complement strand
AAATGAGATAAATCTTACAAAATTAACTAAAGATAAAAGAGCTCAGTATCATAAAAATTTAGCTAGCTTAAAAGTAAAGTTTTAATTAAAGTTTGGTAACATAGTTGAAAAATCACACAATAGTTAAGTTAATCTATTAGATTGAAGGGATTTCACTCACATCCACTCAAAAAAATAATTATTTCCAACTCATTGATTTTGAATTACATAATCAACGAAATAATCAACTAAGAATACTCGTTTTCTTAAAACAATGGCTTAAATGAATAATGTAGCTGAGGTGTTGACTGTTATTAGTCACAAGCGAGGTGAAATGAAAGTAACGATAACAAACAAGCACCTAAGCCACAAACTTTACTCTGCCTGGATAATCAAAATCCAGTAGCAAAAATCATGTCATCTACAAAATATTCTGCATTCCCAAAATAAAAATTAGTAGACCCTGTTCGATGAGCACCAATCAATAACTTTTCTTCAGAAACTGCAACGGCATGTCCAAACACTGATTGTTGAGTTGGAAATGCAGCAGTCAACTCAGCTCCAAGTTGCCAACCACCTGTTTGAAAGTCACCGCCTATTGGATTCCAGCGATAGAAAAAGGCAGAACCTGCGTCTATAAAAACATTATTATTCGGATTAATAAAGTCATGCAACCAAGCACCTACTAATAATCTATTGCCCTCTAAGGAAACAGATCGTCCAAATTGAGCGCTATCTTGGTTATCGTTGGCTGAAAGAGCTTGAATTTGATCCCAAGTATTAGATTGGGTATCTTTTTGGAATACAAACACAGTTCCCCTGTCAACATCATTAATGGGAGATAATTCGTGTTTTGGTGCACCAACCACCGCTATATCATTAGAAATACTAACGGCAGCGCCAAATACTGTATCTGAATTGACAACTGCGCTCGATGGTAATAATTTATCTTGTTCAATCCAACCATTAATTGGTGGTATCAGCCAGTTATATATATAAGCAGCCCCTACATTCAATCCAGGTGCATCAGCCAAATAAGCACCAATAATCGCTTTGTTGCCATCTAAGCTAACAGAATACCCAAAACCATCTCCAACTTGACCATCCATCGGCATGATCTTTTCAGTAAAAACATACTGAGAACCTGTCCATACATACGCGTACACTGCGCCAGAATTTTGGCCGTTTTCATCATCTTGATAAGCTCCGACTAATAATCTGGACTGATTGAAATCAAATGCAAAACCAAAACGATCATCAGTTCCATCTGTCCCCTCTTCACTGTGAATTTTTTGGGTTTCTATCCATTGCTCATTTACATTTTCGAACACATATACACTGCCAGCCTCTACCACATCTGTATTTGTATCATTAGAAAATACGTCATCTAAATAGGCACCTATCAAAATTCGGTCTTCATCAATTGCGACATGTCTACCAAATTGATCGCCACTTTTCCCATCACTTGCATACAGTTTGCTAACTGTAAACCATTGATTTCCATTAATAAATGGTTGATATCGATAGACATAAACAGCACCTGCATTTTCACCTTTATCATCATCGGCATATACGCCAATAACCGCCATGTCCCCAGACACATCAACACTGACTCCAAACTGGTCACCTATTCTGCTATCACTAATATCAGAACGGTCAACACGATCTTGTACATGCCATTGGCAGAAGACTGGGTTGCTACAGCCGCCACTCAAATTAAGATTATTAAGTTGTTCCAAAAATGTAACCCCGTTTGCAAAGCTACTGCCAACCAGAAAGTCATCGGTAAAAAAAACAGAACCACTACCAAAAGAGTTAACACTCGAATCAATTGAATTTGGATCGAAAGCCTCCTGGTGTGTCCATTGGTTATAACCGCTGCGGTAATTGATTTGAACCCCTGGATTTTGAACCACTACTAATTTCGTGTCATCAACACTGACATTAAAACCATAGCGGGCGTCATACCCAAACTCATGAAATACTTCAGTTTGAACCCAATCGTCATTGACGTCCTTTTCATAAATAAATACCATATCATCATTCGTGGCTCCAGTCAGGAATCCTTGGTTAAGAGCAATAACCTCAGAGGAAAAATCAGCTTTATAACCCAAATTTCCATTTGTAAAAGGTAAACTAGGTTCCAATGTAGTCAGGTGTTGCCATGTACCATTTGATAAAGAATAAAGATGTGCTATGCCAGCATTATTTACGCCATTAAAATCATGAAAACTGGCAGTAACTAAAGCCAAATTTCCCGTTTGATTAAATTTAACTTGAGTGCCAAATTCTGCAAAGTTTTGAGGCATTGGGTTAATTAACTCTTGTCCTTGCCAAATTTGCGAACTCTCATTGTATTGATAAATCCAAACACGACCTGTTAAGTTTGCTTTTTTGGCTGAAACGATGATTGAGTCTTGATATATATCTAACTCAAATCCAAATTCAGCATCTACCGTGTTACCCTCACTGATTACATTCACCAATTGTCCATTGAGGTCATAAATCAACACTTGCCCTCCCCATGGACCACCCAAAACAGGCATACCAACCGCAATCCATGTATCACTTATTGCAACTGATATTCCAAAATAAAGGTTTTGTTTTTGCCATGGTGGCAATAACCTTGATATTTCTTGCCATTCTCCATTTACCTTTTCAAACAGATATACAGCGCCAGAATTGTAACCCTTGGTTTCTTCAGTTGGAGAGCTGATAACCATATGTGTCTGCGATGGATTAATGGCTGAACGATTTCCCAAGTTCTGACCCTCTGCCACACTGATTGTCTGACCATGAAAAACGGCTTGATTAAATAATTTCCCCGTGCCATTTTGCTCATCAATAGCTTTTGCTTTCGACGAATTTAGCAAACATAAACCGACAAAAATATAGATGATGTATTTTGACACTATTGACCTCTTAAATTTTAATTGCAGATATTTTTTAAACGAAATAATAAGGACAAACCGAACTGACTTATTGAATATTTACTTATTCATGACAGTCTTTGAGTAATACTTAAATCCATTGGTTGATCAAGGTTATTTATATCTAACAAGCCATTAAGTGCCAACTGTGCTTCTTGTAAAGTAAATACACTGATTCGAGTGTTTTTATATAAATTCACCACATAGGATTGATCAATATTAAAAGCGTTTGGATAATCATCCAAGAATTTAAAATACAGCATAATCTCAATAGGATTCATGCCTAAAGAAGATTTAAAACTCACAATATGTTTGCAAAAACGCTCGAGTGGAATGTACAAATAACTTTTATTAAATATATCCGCGACTGACTTAAGCCCTGTTATGTTTTGTTGATTAAAAACAACAAAATGTGATTTTTTTGCTAAAGTGAAAATGGTTTCAAAATCTTCTATACATTTGTTAAATTCAATTTGAGACGATTTAATTTGAGCTTTTTGCATATCTAAATAACTATTATGCGGTTCAAAAATATAGTTTCGTCCCTTATCTAGAAGTAGCCGATGGCATACATCAGCCTTTTCATATACACCTGAATAAGACATGGTCAAATTTTGCCTTGTCGATACTTCATTGGTACTGGTTATCAGTTGATTCATTAACCGCTTCATGGCTTCATTAGTAAACTCTTTAATCATGATTCACACCATATTTTTCATTCAAAACCATTGAAGAAAATTAAATCATCAACGAACTGAAACACCGCCCCCCGATCCAACAGTGACTGGAAATTATTACCCGGCCAGTCAATGCGGTGACCCCCAATCAACAATTGAGACCCAGAAATCGACACTGCATGAGCAAAGTTGGTGTTAAAAGGACCGAGGGCTGCTGGCACCAGTTCAGCACCCAGCATCCAGGCACCGTTTTGTACCCCCCCACCCTGTGGGTTCCAACGGTAAAAATAGGCCATCCCAGTGTCGATAAAAATACTGGGTGGATCATAGTCTTGTAACCAGGCCCCAACCAATAGTCGATCTCCTTCAATCGCCAGTGTACGGCCATATTGAGCTCCCAGCTGATTGCTGCTATTGGTAAGCACATCGGAAAAAATCCAGTTATTCTGTGAATCTTTTCGATACACAAAAACCCCACCTTGGTCGTCATCTGTGACTGCCGACTGATCGAATTTGGGCGCTCCAACCACAGCTAAATCACCACTGATACCCACTGCCGCTCCAAAAACATCATTGCTGTTAATGAATAATCCAACAGGTGTTAGTTTCTCCTGCATCACCCAAGAATCAATCGGCGGTATCAAATGTTGATAAATATAAGCAGCCCCTGCATCCTGAGTCACATCATCAGCCAAATAAGCCCCGATGAGTGCCTGGTTATTGTCCAAGCTTAAGGCATATCCAAAACCATCCCCTGCCAAACCATCCTGTGGCAGGATTTTTTCTTCAAGCTGATAAACTGCACCATCCCATTCATAGGCGAACACCGCTCCGCTGTTGTCAGCATTCTCATCATCCAAATATGCCCCAACCAGTAATCGGGATTGATTCAAATCAACCGCAAAACCAAAACGATCCCCTGGCGCCGCAATGCCTTCATCACTGTGAATTTTCTGTATTTGTGTCCATTGACCATTCACTGATTCAAACACATAAACGCTCCCGGCATTTTCCGCATTGAAACTGATGGTCGAATAAAACACATCATCCAGATGTGCACCAATCACGATGCGACCCTGGTCAATCGCCACCGTTCGGCCAAACTGATCACCGGCCGCAGCATCACTGGCATACAGTTTCGCCATCACCTGCCAACGCGATGTTTCGGCATTGTACGCATACACATAGGCCGCACCGGCGTCATTACCCTGATCGTCATCGGCATACACACCCACTACAGCAAGGTTGCCAGATACATCTACGCTGACCCCAAACTGATCATTGACACTGGTGTCACTGCTGTCTTCCCAGTTGATTTGATCGACAACTGTCCACTCACAGTTGGCTGGATTGCCACACACTGCGGTGCCGCCGCGCACAATCGGCTGCTGTTGTAATAAGGTCACACCTTGGCCAACACTGTTGGCCACCAGATATTCAGACGTTAAACCCAGACCATTAAAACCCAAAGTTGAGTTAGTTTTAGGCACCAGTTCCTGATATGCCCAGTTGCTAAACCCTTCACGGTAATTAACCTGTAAACCATTGGACTGAACAATGATCATCCGAGCCTCATTCGCCACCATGGCATAACCAAAAGGGTGATCCTGACCGGCATCCTGGAAGGTTTCGGTATGAATCCAGTCGCCATTGCCAGCTTTTTCAAATACCTCCACCCTATCATCACTTAAATCACCACCAGTTAAAATCCCTTGACTAATGGCGATCACATCGGTCGAAAAAGCCGCCTGATGGCCAAAATTACCCTGTGCGATCGGTGTTGGTGGTGCTATGGTTTCTTGATGAAGCCAATTGCCATTCTCCAAACCATACAATTGGACCAAACCACTGTGATTCAACCCATTGATTGAATGTTTGGATGCAGCCACCAACAATCCATCTGCGTTTGGGTTTAAAATCAATTCATCACCAAACAATGACCCGATTTGAGGCGTTGGGTTAATGAGCTCCTGTCCGTTCCAGTTTTGGGTATTGGCATTAAACTCATAAACCCAGACCCTGCCTTGGTTTACATTGGCATATGGGGCCGCCACTGCCAATGTGTTTTGACTTAACGCCACTTGTATCCCATAACCCCCATTGACACCAACACTCGGTTCTTCAAGAACAGTCTGCAACACCCCATTCAGGTCATAAACAAAGATTTTGCCAACCTCCGAATCATTGAAACTCGAGCCGGTCATGCTCACAGCCACCCATTGATCACTGATTGCCACCGAGCGACCAAAGTACACATCATTGGCCTGTGTTGGTGGTAACAACCGCGCCACTTCTTGCCATTGTCCATTGACCTGTTCAAACAAATAAGCCGCACCGGAACTTTTACCCATGGTGTTTTCAGCAGAGGAACCGATGACCATGTGGCTTTGTGCCGGATTAACCGCTGCACTTTGTCCCATGCGATATCCTTCTGTCACCGCCAGGGTTTGATCCAGATACACCGCCTGATTAAATAAGGATTGTCCAGCCAGTGAAACATTTGGTTTAATCGCTAATAAAGCCAAAATGAAAAAAGTCAGTATTAATTTCAGCATGTGTTTATCTCCAAAAAAAACATAGATTTATGTGTTATAAAACGCCAGGAACATACCAAAACGAACAGTTTGATCAGTATAAAGTCGAAAACATCGACTTACAGATGTGCAAAAGCCCGCATCTGTTGCACCAGATTAAAAACAGCCAACACTGCAAGCACTAGTCCCAACACCCCCTGATAGGGTGCCAGTTTTTGTTGTAACACCTTGCTTTTAGCCTCGGTCTCAGGACTGCGACTGAAAAGCAACTGACCCAACCAGCCAAAACAAAGCAAAAACCCAACCACAACTTGCAATCCGACCACAGCGGTTGACATTACACTGAAGCCGCCATGCAGCATCAGCCGAATCAACTGAATCAAGTTCCATAGACCCAACGCCAGCACCGCCAAGCCAATGAAGGTTTGATAGGGTGAGAGCTTTTGTAAATATTGATTGGCGTCCTTACTAAACCGCTTGAGTAAAGAAGCGCCAGCCAATAAGCCAGCGATAACAGTAATAACCGTCTCGATCATGATTTTCTCCTGATAAATAAAGAATGCTGTTGGGTCTTCTTACATTTTTGTCCCATACAAAATGTAAGTGACCGCGGCCAGCATATCTTTTTACTTCGGGCTTGCACTCTCTGATTCGCTTTCGCTCAACAGTCGAGTACGCCAGTCAAGCTGCTCAGCAGCTTTCAAATGAAAAAACCTGACCTGTTGATCAACAAGCCAGTCTTGAAAAGCAGTCTAATTTTATGGACTGTCTGAATTCTTAAACCGTTAAGACGGTGCAAAACGAACAAAATTATTTGAAAACGCTGTTCGGTTAGAAGCACTCCCGAGGGTTTATACATATGACTCAATAATTGGAACCAAGTATGAAATATTTAACCGTTTTGACAGCCGTTCTCATCAGTGCCACCCATCTAGCCACTGCAGACAACAACACCGACAAAGCCACAGTGACCAGCGTAAGTCATGGCCAAACCCAAAAGCTTCTAACTGCCCTGCGATTTCGCCAAGTTGATGCTGGGCCTTTACTGATGAATGGCGATTATGAGTTTCCTGAACAGATCGAATTGGAACCGGGTCGCCACGAAGTGCGAGTAATGTGCGAATTCACCGAAACCAATGGCTACCAGATTTTGCCTGGCATGATAAAATTTGAAGCAAAAGCCGGAAAGTCCTATCAACTCAACGGCCTTCCTTCAGCCGATAAGAAGTCCTGTGAGGTTTCACTGGTGCAATGATTAATTGATTAACACTTTATCAAGGATACTGGCGAAATCGTTAGTGCTTTTTTATTCCGAGCTTTTTTCTCGTGGTTCTTATTCCACTGCGCGAAAATAGCCACTGCAAACTCGACTTAGGTTGTTATATTCCTTCGAGAATCCATGGCGGTCGCTTCCGCATTCTGCTCACGCGACACGCCTACAGCCATGTAGATGCCACTTGCGGAATGGGAGGATTTCATCAAATGGCGCAGGACATTACAAGTATAAGCTTCTGAGATACGTCCCTACTTCATTAATAAAATGATCATGAGCTAATTAGTCACCCCTGAAAAAACCCGTCCTGCCCTTTTCCAGGATCGATCAAAAACACTTAACCATTAAAGTGCGATTTAGCTGATGTTTTTTGACCTCACTTGGGCCTAGCGACTTAAGGTGTTGGCGTACACTGATTCTCACCCAGCAAACCAATCAAATAACTGGCCGACTGGTTTGGCTGGATAGTGCCATCATCGTCATTGATAAAGATCAGGTAGTTAATGCCGCCTTCCATGTATTGTCCAACCGGAATGCAATAATTCACATAGCCATCTTCGAGTGCGTAATTACCCACCGGAATGCCGACATTTTGGGTGCCAAACACCTGCCACAGCATTTTCTCATTGTAATAGACAGGACCGGAATCTGTAACATCGCGAGCCAAGGCGACGCCGTTGACTTCTGCTTCGGCACCACTTGCTTTAAAAATAAACTGCAAGGTGGTGTTAGGAGTCACTTCATAGGGATAGGGAATCATTTTCCAGGTATTGCCGCTTAAGATCAATTCATTTCCAAGCAACCCGCCGATATCAATACTGTAACTTCCTGGATTGATGTCCTGAGCACTTCCGGTAGACAGCAGTTCTTTCATATTAAAATTTTGAGCAAAACCATTTCTGTGAATCAAATCTGGATTGTTGGGAAAATAAAACATACAGTTACTAACTGGATTTTGATTATTTAGATTTACATTTCTTTCAGAAAGCCAGACTAATACCTCGGGAGATTGTTGCGCACTGATGCAATTTCCATCAATTTGAAAGAAGCCTACATTTACGGGAATATTGGTATCTGATAAATCAGGAAATTGATATGAAAATTGATTATTTTGCATCAATAATGATTTAAGTTTACTGAGTTGATTTAAAGATGCTGGAATAACACCACCTAAGTTGTTATTACTCAAACCTAGAGTAATCAAGTTCGACAAATTTCCAATGGATTCAGGCAATACTCCAGTAAAATTATTGTTTGCTAAATTCAATTCTTTAAGTTCAGATAAATGGGATATTTCTAGAGGAATATTATCTGCTAAAAAGTTATCATTTAATCTGAGTTCTATCAGCGCTTGCAATTGACTTATTTCAGGAAGTAATGAACCATTTAATGCATTATTGCTTAAATCAACATATTTCAATTGACTCAGGTCATACAGCCAATCAGGAATTTGATGATTTAAAGCTGAATCAACAAAGCCAAGACCTAAATAATTATTTGACATATCTAAGATTTCTAATTGAAGTAAGTTTGCCATTGATGACGGCAGACCGCCAAATATGCTATTTCCCCTTATATTTAGATATGACAATTGCGATAAATTACCAATTTGCGAAGGCAAGCTGCTAAAAAATTTGTTTTCAGACAAGTCAAGATGTTTTAAATTTTTCAAATTTACAATTTGATCAGGTATTACTCCCTCCAAAATATTTAAATTTAAATCTAAGTACTCAAGAGACATTAAGTTTCCTATTTGTTCTGGCACCTCCCCTGACAGAAAATTACTACCTAAATTTAGAATTTTTAAATGGTTTAGATTATCGATATCTACTGGGATATAGCCATGTAAATTCATTTGGAACAAATGTATCTCTGTAACATGATTATTAGTACACCAAATACCAACAGGCACACCATTAATTAATTGATGGGTGTCACACACTGTCGTTTCATTGTTGTTAATCCATGGAATCCTTAACGCATTTGGTAATGAAGAAACATCAATACTCATGGCGCTGCTTATAGCATTCAACGCTAAACATTGGGAAACTGGAACGTCAGTGACATTGTTACAATCAAAGGCATGTGAGTTCCTGCATGTACTAAAAAAAGCCATAGTTAATATAAAGCTGGTGGTGAAGTTTCGTGATTTCATGGCAATCCTTATGTTATTGAATTATCAATTGAAACGTTTTGTCTGATGATTTTCGAACATTAAACATTTAATTTTCTTAACAAGCTGACAGATATGACAGCTTAATCAGTTTCAAATCCACTGGCAAAAATGATGGGGGGTTGGGTTGATTCAACGGCACCAATATCAACCGCACCATACTGTTTGCGACTATTGCCTTCTAGGTCATATTCGCCCAACTCCCATAATTCATCGAAATCAGTTTCCCCGAAATGATCAGCTGGATCTATCCCTGCGTTACGCAAAGGCGAATCGGCCACCAAAGTAAAATTTAAGAACCCACTTTCAAATTCAGGCGTAATGGACAGGTTGTTCATATCAACTTCAGCAAAGCCCAGTCGAGTTTCCATGTTGTTGTGTTTTAAATAAAACACGCCACCTCCGAATATCACAACATCATAGGCTTCGTTGCCCCAGGCCAGATTGTTGGCCACCAGTGCCTGAGAGGTGCCATTGACAGCCACCGCCATGCCCCCGGCCAGACTTCCCGTGTCATTGGTGGTGTTGTTGATAACGGTGTTGTTGGTAAAATGAACGCCATAGCCATCCTCAGAAAATGCCACCACCGCACCAAATCCTGACTCTGCATGATTGGCCACAAACAAATTGTTTCTGGCCACAACGAAATTACCCACAACGCGAACCGCACCGTTAAAGTTGGCCTCGTTGTTGATAAAGACATTGTTTTCAATACTAGCTTTCCCAGCAAAGTCATTGAGTCCGTTGAGATCTAAAGCCCCTGCCGCACCGGTAGTGAATCCGTTCAGGAAAGTCAGGGAACTAACCTTTATTTCAGCCAAAGCACCTGTTTTGATTTGCATTATTCGAGTTGAATGTTGACCATTCAAAATAGTCTGATGTGGACTTTTAGATATTTGTATACCACAGGGTCCATTTAAAAAAGTCTGCCAATTGCCACTGATTTCCAAATCATAATCGTGGTTATTCTGATACACAAAACCACCCGATGGTGTGAGGTAAGTTCCCTGAGATATTTTAATGTGATTAGATTGACCATTTGTAGCTGCAGTATTCAGGGCTGATACAAGTTCCGAACTATTGGTCACACAAAACTCATCCGCCTTTACCGTAACAGCCACCGTTATTGATAACAATAAAACAATTAATTTCATTTAAACCACTCCTAATTATTGATTGACAAAAAAGTCATCGCTTAACAAAATATTTTTTAACTTTTACCACCTTAGAAAGCGCTTTAATTTTCTATTGTTCTTCCATGCTGTAACAATCAAAAGGAATGCAAAACCAAATAATTCAACACACATTCTTAGGTTTTCACTGTGTTCAAATTCAATAAACGTAATTTTTATTTAAAACCGAACGACCGCTGGATATTCAATTGCGGTGAAAATCAGTTGTTACATAAATTGTTATTATTGGTGATCAGAATTAGCGTCTAAAAACTGGCGGATTTTGAGACAACACTTTTTATTTAAACGTTCGAATGAACAATAAACGAACTGATTAATTTAATTTTTTTAGGTTGCCAAATCGGATTTTCTTTGTATAACATGTTTTGATATCCAAACATGGGTGAATCAAGGTGGAAAACAAACTCTCTCAAACAGCCATACTGCTTCAACGAATTAATGCAGGTGATGAACCAGCTAAAAATGAACTGGCGGCTCATTGCTATCCGATTTTGTTAAAATGGGCTCATGGGCGCATTCCATATGCAGAGCTCAGTCTGTTGGACACCACTGACTTAGTTCAGGAAGCGTTTATTAAAGGGCTCAAAAAGGTTGACCGATTTGAGTCAAAACGTCCAGGCGCATTCCTCGCTTACTTACGACAAATATTCATTAACTGCATTCGAGATGCTTCCAGACGCTCTCAACCAACTGATGAAATCGAACAATTTCTTAATTCCCGAACCCAGTTTTCACATGATGCCAAACTGGACGAATTCATCAGCTACGAACAAGCCTTGTCAAACTTGAGTAAATTGGACCAAGAGGCAGTGATTTTGCGTATTGAATTCGGTTTGTCATACCAAGAGATTGCAACCGCTATGGATAAACCATCAGCTGATTCAGCACGAATGCAAGTCAATCGAGCTCTCGTCAAATTAACGGAGTTTATAGAATGAAAGCTGAAGAACACTTGCTACAATTGGCATCGGCCTGCTCATCCGGTAAAACCATTGAAGGTGATGACACCATTCCATCTTCAAAACTAAAGGCCTTCCAATTAATCAGTCGAATCAAACAATCATTTAACCGCAGTGTGGAACAACCATTTGCTCACATCCAACCAGGCGATCGCTGGGCTCATTTTGAGATTGAGCGAGCCATTGGGAGTGGAGGTATGGGTCAGGTTTTTTCGGCTCAAGACACACTACTTAAACGTCAGGTCGCCATTAAATTTCTGCATCCACATGCACATGGCTACGTGAACAGTGAGGCATTTATCGAGGAAGCGCAACGAATTGCCAAAATCAGACACCCGAATGTATTGGCAATTTTTGGCGCCAACACATTCGGCGGTGTGTCCGGTTTTTGGAGTGAATTACTAACCGGAAAGACCATTGAAGATACCCCGACTCAACAGTTCATCTGGCCTTTTATTTTGAAAACCGCTCAAGAACTGATTGCTGCAATTAGTGAAGTACACAAAAATGGCATGATACATGGTGACATCAAGCCCCAAAATGTGATTCTTGAACCACAAAAAGGAGCGGTTCTCATGGATTTTGGCTCAGGTCATGAGGCAGACAAAAAAGTTGCTCACTTCAGCTCATCCACTCCGTTGATTATGGCGCCCGAGTTATTCGATGGTCAAGTAAAGACAGAGAAATCAGATATTTATGCATTGGGTGTGCTTTTCTTTTATCTGTCATCGGCTAAAGACTACCCTCACAACGCCCGGACTATGAATGAACTGGGCGAACAGGTGAAAAAGCACCGAAATCACCATTCTAGACTCAGCGGACCCCAAACCTGGCGACATCTGGTTCAAAGCATGCTTCATCCAAAACCCCAACAGCGACCAAAGCTATCAACCATTCAGGCCGTACTGTACGATTTAGAAAAAAGACCGCTGAAACGAATCAAGCGTCTGGTGGTTACGGCGTTTATGATGTTACTCATTGGCATTGCTGGCACTGTGATTTATAGCAATGTTCAACTGAAATCTGCACAGCATAAAACTGAATCCGCACTGGCTGAAACCCAACAGGTGAATCAATTAATGCACAACATGCTGTCTTCCGCTTCGAGTACCAGTCAGGGCAAAAACCTGCTATTGATTGATGCACTAGAACAATTTGCTGAACAAACACTGGCCAATGATCAAATCTCTGATGGCATCAAGGCCAAAACCTTGTCCACCTTTGCTCACACCATCAACAGTTTGGGCAATGCCAAGCAAAGCCTATCAATCATTGAACGTACCCTGGCACTTAAGAACATTTCACCACTCATCCGCGCCCAACAACTTAACTATAAGAGTCGATTCATGTTGCGTGACCCGAATAACAGCAAATCCCAGTGGCAAACCGCCAAACATTTACTCAGTGAAGCCCGAACATGGCTAAATCAATCCCAGGAACACGGCGTGGTGCTGGCTGAAATTCTCAGTACTGAAACTATGCTTTATGAAACCACCGGTCAGCATGACTTGGCACTGCAAAAAGCATCCGAAGCCATCACATTGTGGAATCAATTGGCTGATGACACAAACAAATGGTTGAACCTGGGCTTAACTTATGACCTTAAAGGCAATATATATACAAGCCAAAACATGTTTGAACTGGCAGAAAGTAACTTTCTAACGGCATTGGATATGTTTCATCGCGTATCTGATCAACCCAACAGCAATACCATGGGCACACACAACAATCTGGCGATAATTTATGATAAAACCGGCCAAGCCGAAAAAGCCAGAGACCAATTCAAAATACTGCTTGATGAATCAGAGCAACTGCTAGGCACGTATCATCCTAGCCGGTTCCGGCTCATAAATAACTATGCCATTTCGTTAGGTAACAGTGGCCAAGCTCAAGAAGCCTTGCAGTTATTGGAGAAACACCTGCCGGACTTGATCGAACACTTGGGTGCGGATTCTTTATATTATTTTTCTTTTCAAACTGTAAAAGCGCAACAATTCAATTTATTGTCTCAAACCGAAGCTGCTGAACAAACCTACCTTGAGATACTTAAAGAGATGCAGCCCGGCTTTGGTGACGGTCATTATCTTAGTCTGTTAAACCGAGCCAATTTAGCCGAACTTTATATTGAAACCTCAAGGCCTCAGCTCTGCCTGGATTTATTGGCACCTTGGATTTTAATAGCAGAAAAAAATCTCGGTTTTGAAAGTGAAATCAATTTACAAATTCAAGAACTATATGCATGGTCTTTACATCAATTGGGTAAAAATCATGAGGCATTACCTATAATGCAAAAAGTAGTTGAACAAAAAATGAAGAGTATGGGCTCCCAAGCAGAATCTACTCAAACCGCTAACAATCGTCTCGAGGCGATTATTTCTGCTCAATGAATTTATTATGTAAAGGTTTTTTAACTATATTTTCATTATCCTTATAAGCTTAGTAATTATGATGTTTTACTTCTTGTGATTTTTTCCGCACCAACTGCTTGGATAATTACCTACGATTTGTTAATTCTATTTTACTGCCTTGGTATACCAAATATTTGAATAGCATAAGGACTGGTAAGGCCTGAGCAATGGTATTTTTAATCTTAAAAAAAGTTTTCTCATATACTGATGGCCCGATTCACCAATTTATTTTATGGCTTTTCCCATCAATACAGCTTCCATTGAACTGCCATTTGTAGGAACAAATATGGAGCATTTAATCTTTTTCAAACCCATTTTTTTGTTGAATGAGATAGAGTTTATAGAGGAGAAGCCTTTAATATATTTATTGGCATTTCTTGCGCGATTAAGACATAAATTTAGTTCTTAAAAAAAATGAATCAATAGTAGAGCATTAAAATGGAATGCTGCTAACAATTATCTGTTGTATACATTTTTGATTATTCATTTTTTTCAAAACAACTTTATCACCCAATTAAATTGGCTGATAAATAATGTTCGGTTATGGCTCATTGTTTCGTTCTTTCATATATCTGGAATATTTTAACCAGATATTAATTGAAGTCACTGTAACCTATTTTTATGGAAAACATGACTTTTACTTTAATTAAAGAAGATGGAGTAAACAATGCAAGAAAATAAGTTAAATAAATCATATAACATATTGATTTTATTTATAATATCACTAACAACAAATTTGAATATCGCTCAGGCAAATGATCGGGTATACGAACTTGAGCCAGAACTTCCTGTTCCCTTTCCACTATGTGATCCAGAAAGAGTTTTTGATCCAGACCCCATTTCATGGAGGCTGGGTATCGTTAAAGTAACAGATGAAATGAGGATCCAAATCATTCGTATTATTGAAGAGTTAGGGAGAGATCCTCAGCCATGGACAGAAAATAATTATTGTGTCATTATTTATTAAAAAACTACTACAAAAGGCATCTTCCACTGAAGGTGCCTTTTGAGTTATCAAATGCATCAATCAACTATTTAAACAAATTCTTGAAAATCTAAATCCAACATTCTCATTAATTTAATCACAACACGAGCGTTGTGACTTGAAATTTGAAGCGCTTCATGGAATGACAAGGTTGCTATCAGCTGATAAAAATAGTTTGAAATTCTTTAGCAAATTGCATCTGGTGGTAATAAAAACTTGGCCAATTTGCAGCACAGTTGCTTTCTAAGTTTTCATATCCTGAGTCTAAACGTATTCTTTCTGACTTAATTAAAGGAGATGATTCCGATTATTTAACAGCATGTCAGTCACTTTATTGGTATCTGCGTGAGCATTCTTATGATTGGCTAGATCAATTAAGAAATAGAATGAAACCTGTTAAAGATGAAAAGATATTCGACTATACTACCTATCTAATTAAAGAGTGCAAAATTGACTATGGTTCTGACCTGCTTCCATTTTTAAAAGGCACTAACCTACAAATCAAAAAACGATCATTTTACATGCTGGGTAAGCTTAAGAACAAACAAAATTACTTGAGTGCATTTATTGATCGGTTAATTGATGATTCCAGTCGGATAGTTCATACCACCCTCCAGGCTATTGAAGGTGTTAAGGACGGAGCCTTACTGAAAGAGTACTTCAAGGTTATACAACGATACCCAAAAGAAAAGAATTATGTACTAGTCAATTTGAAGCACATGATAGTTTTCTCTTGGGAAGCAAATTAATATAGCCGTTCATTTTTTATTGGAGTTGATTAGTTGCTTATAAGCGTCAGAATAAGCTTGGTATGCTGATTGGTAACGAGCTGAATTGTATTCGTTGTCACCTACTTCCATGGCTTTTTCTGCCGCATTGATGTTATATCCCAATTGTCCTAGAAGAATAAGTTTATGTACCAATATTTCTCGAACTTGTTCCAACAAACCTCCTCGGCTACTGGGCAATTGGTAAAGGATTGGGGCCATTAGGGGGTTTCTGGATAGCGTAAATTCAATCTTTGTGTGCAATGCCACATTCATAGTTACTTGAGTATGTTGAATCATGCTGATTAATTCCTGACGTGTTGCTTGCAAATTGATAATCAATGATTGTGTATCATCTCTGATTTCTTCTGTCCTTTGCTGTACATCACTGGCTGTAAGTTCGATTTCCTCGATTTCAACTTGATTAATTTGGGTCCTAAATAACAGTGATTCTGCTTGACTTTGTACGTTGTTCAACTCACCATTCACTTGATCCAATTCATCCAAAACCGTTTCTAACTTACTGTTGGTGTCGGGAATGTATTCAGTTAATTGTTGATTGGTGTCATCAATCGTATCCTGGGCAGCATCGACTGATTCCTGAGTGACTCTGCTTGAAATGGTTTCGTCCAAGTATTCATTCAGGTGCTCACCAATTGATCGAGTTGTTTCCAAATTGGCTTCAATGTTGGATTCTGCGCGGTTTTTCAAGCAAAATTCACCATATTCATAGGTGGTTGCAATGGCATTAGCAACTACTTCTGGCCCAAAGCAAGCCAATGCCGAGTTTTCTCCGGCAACCAGTTGCTTACACTCCCATTCTGCATAGGCCTTGACTTCATCAGCCACTGCTTTACTGACTAATGCGATTTCCACACTCACGGGCTCAATATGGACACAACTGGTTAATGGTGTGGCTTGTGGAAATTCAACCAATTTTGAACTGGGTGGTAGTTGGGTTATTCGATCTATGATGGCACTGATCCTTTGATTCAACTGCTGATTGAGCACTGTGTCATTGAAAACAATTGGAAGATTCTGGTCAGAGTCCTTCATTTGTGACAATAAGTCCTCCACCAATTCATGATTTTCTGGTTGACCAAACAATTCAGAAACAAGCTGGCTCATTATGATTAAATTGTCCATTAATTGTTCACTGTCATCGGCACTTCTGTTATTTTGTGCTGGTATATAACAGCTCCAAAAAATTAATGTTAAGGTGATATTTTTTATTTTCTTCATGTTCATATTTTTTGGCTCATTGTTGTGAACAAATTGACGGCACTACAAAATCTATAGATTCAAAAGACTGTGCAAAAATCAAATCACTGTCTGCGCTGCTACCTGACACACTTAAGTCATCAAATGAGCCATTCGAATTGTGGATGTAAAACCCTGGATATCCGGCGGGTGCGTCAACCAATCCATGGCTTAACTGAACCATCATTTCACCGTTGATGTGGCCATAAATGAACTGATCGTCATAACTGATGGCCAATCGGTATACTTGACTGGGTATTAGTGATGTCGCATTGGTCACAGCAAAGGTCAACTGTCCATTTTTAACCAGGTTCAAACGCCATTGATTAAGGAACTCATCCATAGTCAGGCTTATGTATGAATTCGGGCTTTGGAACCAACCAACCAAACCGATGTTCTGCTGTGAACTGCTACTGAATGTATTGAGCTTCACATCACCCTCTACTTTACAATCGCTGCAGTAGGCTGTTTCACTGGCATCAAACGCAAATGCTTCACCCAAACCATTCATATTCACCATCAATTGGTTTTCGTCTACCTGCCAGTCACCAGCCGTGAACATGTATTCGACTGGCACGCCTGAACCCGTGAAGTCTTGATACCTCAGATAGCCTTGCTGTGCTATCGGTTTGTGTAGCTGTGTGCTCATATCAGCACTGTTCAATGTCAAGGTGGCCGATCGATTGCTTTCTGAGTCGTTGGCAGCCACTGACAATTCAGAGATTTCATCACCAACGCCCTTGAGGTTGCTGTCAATTTGTACCCAGCTTTGATCGGTGGTTAAGTTCCATGAACACCCGGCAGTGGCCAAAATTCCAAGTTGATCAAGGGTACCACCAGGACATACATTAAGTTGATCGGTCACAATGTCATATATACAGGGTTGACCATCCTGAGTCACCGTGAAAATTTCGTCCCCTATTTTTACGGTCCCTACCCGCTGGGTAACTGAAGGATTTTCCAATACGTTCATGACCACTCCGCCACCACCCTGACCTGAGTTCCCAGCGGTAACCAATATCCATGACACCTGACTCTGTGCTGTCCACGGGCATGCACTAGGCTCTTCACCTGGAGCCAGCACGGTGGTTGCAACTGAGGCATTAGCCAAATCACTGATGGTTACTTCGTCAATGGATAAGTCAAATTGACAACCTGCCTGTGATATGTTGATTGGATTGTTCGGGCCAAACGGCGTGTCCAAAGCAGTGCTTCTTAAGAGCGTCTCTACATTGTTACCATTCACATTGGGCGTCACTTCAAATTCGACCACACCGTCTCCAGCAGCGGGACTCAAGGGACTGGTGATGGTCAACCACTCTACATCACTAAACACCTCCCATGCACACTCATCCAAGGCGCTCACGTGAAAGCTGCCACTGTTAAAACCTTGGTCGTAGTTGAATTGAGTCTGATCAATACTGTATTCGCATAAACTGGGGTCGCCATCTTGAATGACGGTATGAGTAACCGTCGAAATGGGTGAATCCAAATTTACATCAATGACACCAAAACGACTTTGAACTTCAGGATTGACCCTGGCATCAACCGTGTAGTTGACGGTGGATGGTCCGATACCGGTCAACGGCGAAGTTATTTGAATCCAGCTTTGATCCGTGGTTAGGTTCCACTGACAATCTGGTAAAGTTTCGATGTTGAAACTGAAGCTGTCACCGGCCAATGGTACATTGTGACCGACTGGATCCAACTCTGCCTGACAAGTTGTTCCATCAGTAATTCCTATTGTTATCACAGGTTCGACAATGTCTATCTGACTTGTGGTGGAGAATAATATGTCAAATGTTTCTGTACCTTCATTGACAAAGTCACCCAACAACGTCACGAACAAACTGGTTTGGGTAGCGCCAGCAGCAATTTGAATGCTCCCCCCAGCCGCCAAATAATCGTCACCAGCTGTGGCTGAACCGTCTCTGGTTGCATAAGAAAACCCGATGTCCAATGCTTGCGGTTCATCAATGGTTAAAATGATTTCAACCAGCGAGCTCTGTCCATCATTGGGCTCGGTCTCATTCTTACACAGATCGCCGACATGATCGCAATTGTTCAATACCGGTGGTGAGTTGTCGTCATTGATGATTGACACAATGCCTTTGTTGTCTCTGATAACCGCATTGTCAGCCAATTCTAAGTTGAAGCTGAAAGTTTCTGTAGTTTCAAATTCAGTGTCGGGTAAAATCGGCACAAGGATTTCACTCAAAATCTCACCAGCCTCAAAGGTGGCCGTGCCTGTAACCAGAGTGTAGTCTTGTCCTTGAAAAGCCGTTATATCGCGGGTGAAATAATTGACCAAAACCTGTTCGTCACCGGGGTGAGGTTTTGACAGGCCAATACTCAACAATGCTGATGGACCTTGACCACTGGCTGGGTTGCCCTCAATGATACTGACATCGCCCACTTCAATTTCAACGGGTCTTAGGTATCGCCTGGCCATGATGTCAACTTGGCCATTATTCTCAGTGGAATAAACCAACATCATGGTCTCTTGATCGATGAGTTCCAAGTTCATGAAATAGCGGTCACATGAAACCGCGTCAAAAATCACTTCAGGCTGTAATTCTCCCCGCAATGCCCATCGGGATATGTTCTCACAGGATAAAGGGAAAGGCTGATCCGCAATCACGGCAAAATCCTTGCCGGAGTCACCAGCGGCAATTCGAGGATTGATGCCTTCCAACACTTGTTGAGCGGGTAATGGTGTTCCTCCATTGAATGTGGTGATGCGCGAAACGTATGAGAAATTACAGGCTGGACATGACACTGGGTTTTGTGGTGGTTGCCACTGTGGGTCATCTTCATCCCACACAATCACAAATTCACCAGATTCGTCTGCAATCGATTCAAGGTTGCCGTAATAGGCTGGATTGCTGTTACCACTGATGCTAATAAAGTCTCCCAAAGCGCTGCCTGATTCTCTAAATGTTCTACCGACCACATTACCCCGACATTCTGGATTATTCTCAGGAGTTCGCTCAACCCAACTCAACAGCAAATCACCAGAGCGGTTACTGGTCAAATTGGCACCACAGTTATTGGGTGAACTGTTGATGTCCAACAGATTAAGTTCTTCCAACAAGTTACCCAGTTCATCATATCTGGCACCATAATTGCCGTATGGGTTGATCGTTTGCGTGGTTCCATAAATCCAATAGCCAGAAGGTGTTACGGCCATGGACACGGTGTCAAAGGCTTGGATGATGTTATGGGGTGAGGTCACCTGAACGCCTTGGCTGTTGTACCTCAACACCCTGGCTTCAAACTCAGTACTCCACATGACGTAAAAATGGCCGTCATTGCTGAATGCCACATCCAAGTTTCGCCCATCAGCAGATCCAGCCGGGAATTCGATGGCTTGGATTTCGACATCACTGCTGTTGCGTAGCGAACAATCAATTCGGCCGTTGCTGCTTTGTGCCCAACACACCACATAATCACCGTTGATTAAGTTGGCATCGATGGCAACCACTTCGTTGGTGTTGTTGAATCGTTGATAGCTGCCAACGACGAAAGGTGGCTGTGTGGGCACAGTGGCAGCAAACGCAGGCAGTAAAGTGGTCAAAAGTAAAATGTTCAGTAAAGTTTTCATGTGTTTGTCTCTCAGAATCCAACGGCCAGAAGTTGTTTATAGGCTGCTGCATAGGCTTGATAGGCCACCAAAAATTCGCCGGAGTTATAAGCGGCATCGCCCGCTTGCAAATGCACAGTGGCCGCTGTCACATTATGACCCATCAGTTCAATGGTGATGAGCCTTTGGGTCAAAGTTTCACGCACAGTTTCTAACAGGCCACCATGGGTACTTGGCAGTTGATAAGTGATAGGACTATGTGCAGGATTTCTGGCCAGGGCAAATTCAATTTCTGCGGCATTGGCCAAATCCACTGACACTTCTGTTTGTTGGTTTAACGCGTTCACTTCACTGCGGATGTGATGTAAGGATAAAATCAATGATTGAGTGTCATCCCTAATCTCCTCTGCCCGTTGTTGTACATCACTGGTAATGATCTCGGCTGATTCAATGTTGACCTGATTTAACTGGGTTCTGAACAACAAAGATTCTGCCTGGCTTTGGATGTTGCTTAACTTCAAAATGGCTTGATCCAATTGATTCAATGAGGTACCAAGGTTTTGATCTAATGACGGCAAGTATTCACCCAAATGATCTTTGGCCATGTCCAAGCTGTCTTGCAACGCATCAACTGACTCTTGATCAGCCCGGCTATCGATGGTCTCATCAACAAACTCGTTCAAATGTTCGCCCACTGATCGGGTGGTTTCTAGGTTAACATCAATGTTTGCTTCTCCTTCATTACCCAAACAAAATTCACCGTATGCAAAGGCATTTGAGACCAACGTGGCTGCCACTTCAGGGGCCAAACAAGCCAAGGCACTGTTTTCGCCCAAAACCGCTTCCTCACACTCCCATTTAGCGTAAGCCAGCACTTCTTCAGCCAGGCCTTTACCAATCAATGCAACTTCAGCATCGACTGCGCTGACATTGGCACACTCAGGCAACGGATCGGCTTGGGGAAATTCAACCAATTTGCTCGCGACTCTATTTTGCTTCAAACGATCAGTCACAGCTTTAATCTGTTGATACATTCGCTGATTGAACGCTTGATCACTGAAGACCGCTGATAATTCTTGCTCAAATGCATCCAACTGACCCATACGTTGATGAAGTTCAACAACGGTGACGGTTTGACCCATTGATTGAGCAATCAACTCGCTCATTTGAATTAATTGAACCAGCAAAGTTTTGCCATCAATATGGGCTGGATCACCTTGTGCATGGACCAGGCTGCCGTACAGCATAATTGCGAATATGTACTTCTTCAAAATTGTCTCCATCAGCGAATCATTGATAAATTAGTAAGATTCATGATTTGTTCTTTTGACATAACGAGTGCGTTTGTCAGGCCTTTAATCACAATGGCGACAATTTAAGAAAAAAGCTTCAAGAAAATTAAATTAATTGATAATAAGGCCTAGTGGTGTTGTTCAAGTGCTTCACGCACACTCACCAGATCGGGGTGGTCAGAGGGCAATATCTTGGTCTGCAGCGCCAAAGCCTGTTGCAGTAAGGCTGCAGCCTTGGTCTCATCCAGTTGAGCCATAAGTGACCAGATCAGTGCTTGCTTTGGATGATTCAAACCAAAAATATTTTGATTAAGCTCTTCCGCCTGGTTCAAATGCTGAGAAGCGAGGACATTTTGCTGCCGCAATGCGTGTATCTTTGCCATTCCCAGATGTGCATCGATCAGTTGAATCTGTTGTAAGCGGTTTGACGTGGCGGTTGCCAGAATGGCTTGATAAATGGCTTCTGCTTGGTCCAATGCATTCATTTGCAATTGCACAGAAGCTTTCATGTTAAGTAAATACAAGTAGAGGTAGTTTGACTCATCCGTAGCTTGTCCCAACTGTAAGATGGCCTCATCCAACCACAACAAGGCTTCCTGGAGTTTTTCTTCTGCCATCAAAGTGGCGGCATACCTGCTTTTGATTCTGGGCGCCAAATGAAAATCAGGACTGGGGTGCTCGGTGATGAGCTGGATGGCTTGCTGATTGAATGCAGCAGCTTGATCGATTTGACCTGAGTTTCTGTAAGCTTTTGCCAAATGACTGTAAGCATCGGCCAAGCGATCCTCATCGCCCTGCTCTTCATACACTGCAATGATTTCATTCCACAGCTGAATGGATTGGGCAAACTGTCGTCTTTTTTCATGGTATTTGGCCAGGTTGGTTTTGACCTTGAGGGTTTGTCGATGCGTTCTGCCATAAGTGGCCTCAGTGACCTCAATGGCTTTTTGATAATTTTCTTCAGCCGATTGAAACTCAAACAAATTTTCATCGTTATAAGCCATGTTATTGTACACCCCGCCAATGAAAGGATGTAAGTCACCAAAATGTGACTGGTATATGGTTAAAGCTTGTTCAAGCAATGCATTGGACTCTGACCAGCGTTGTTGGGTCATAAACAAGGCAGCCAAATTATTCAATGAATCAGCCAACAACTTTTCATCAGGGTTGTTCTTTCGCAATTCAATGGCTTGTTGGTGATGATCAATGGCTGCAGTGACATCAGCCAAAACATGGTACAAATTACCCAAGTGGTTGTGAATATAGGCTTCCACTGCTGGATCCTGGGTGTGGTTCAGATTGATGGACAACGCTTCTTTGAGCACCTGCTCTGACAATTTAAACTGTTTCTGCCGCCGATAAACCACACCCAATTGAGCCAGTGTTTCTGACAGCAGCACATGATCATCAGGTGCTTGAGCGCGTGTGAGTTTTAAGGCCTTTTCCAACAGCAATTGTGCGTCATCCAACTGATCCAAGCGGGTAAAGATCGACCCCAAGGTGAACATGAATTTGGCATCTGCAGCCTGTGGGTTCGCCAAATTGAGCAATTTATCTTTGGCCTGTGTGATCATCTCAATGACTGTGGTTTTGTCTTTGAGTGCCTGATCTGGATTGGAAATCTGGAACAAGTCAATCATGAAAGCTGACAAGCGCTCGGCCTCAATCCTGGCTACCTGCGCATTGTGCGCCTCTTGTCTGGCGATCTCTGCTTGTTGAGTTTGAGTGATGATGGCGTAAATCAACATCCCCAATAACGCTACGCTGAAGCCAACCAGCATGGTGTTGCGTTGTATGAATTTGCGACTTGAATGAAGCAAATTCTGTGAACGTACGCTGATCACCCGATGCTCCAGATATCGTTGCAAATCATCACTGAGTTCTTTGACTGTGCCGTAACGGTCATCGCGGTGGTGGGCACTTGCATGGTTGATGATCAACTGCAAATCTTTGGGCAAATCATGCAGCGCAGAATCGGCTTCATCGGCATCCGGTAAAAATCCGGTCAGCAATTTATGCAGCAACACGCCCAAAGCATACACGTCCCTGCTGGTATCTACCAGGTGAGTCGAGTCAGGTTCCAACGCTTCCGGGCACAGGTAGCTGGGCGTTCCAGCGGAATAATACGGCCTGGACTTTTTGTCTTTGAACAAGGCGATGCCAAAATCTATGATCTTAACGGTCGCTTGTCCATTTTCATCCGTGACCAAAACATTGGAAGGCTTGAGGTCACAGTGGATGATACCACGTTGATGCGCGTGAGAAACCCCTGCACACAGTTGTTGAAACAGCTTGATTTTTTGCGAGGTAGTGGCGTTCCTTTGTTCACACCAACTGACCACATCAATGCCCTTGATCAGTTCCATGGCGAGGTAAACATGCTGGTTCTGCCATTCACCCACTTCATACAGCGTGGCGATCTGAGGGTGATTTAATCGCGCCAACGCATGACATTCTTCAATCAGATGCTTTTGAGAATTGGACTTTAACACTTTAACGGCCACTTGTCTTTCAGCAGGGAAGGCTTGTTGTGCTGAATACACCACACCCATGCCACCCACACCCAGCCTGCCAGTGATTTGGTACTGGTTGATTTGTATGTGATCCATGGCCTCTTCTAAATAATCAGTCTTTTCTGCCACCAATCCCTTGATGGCCGGTTGCTCAAAAAATGCGGTTCTGTCATTCTGCAACAGCTGCTTTACCTCATTCTTCAGCGCCTGATCATGGCCACAAATCTCTTCAAGAAACGGCTCGCGTTCGTTTATGGGGAGATCCATGACTTGGTTCAGGATCGATTTGATTTTTTGATAGTTTGACTGAGTCACTGTGTACTATTGGGTCATTTTATTCAACAACCACATTCTGGCCATGCGCCATTCCCTTTGCACCGTGGATTTGGACAACTCAAGCATGTCAGCAACCTCTTCTTCATTAAAACCACCAAAAAATTTCAGTTCAACGATTTTGGCTTGAACTGAATCCAACAGTGACAGCTCTGAGAGAATTTCATCCAATTGTATGATGTCATTTTCATTGAAAGATTGAATGCTTTGGGTCAGTTCATCGATTGAGATCACCTGACTTTTCGGAATCCTTTTGTGCCTGCTTTTTTTTCTGGCGTAATCT
>JAGRJR010000045.1:17454-25376 GCA_020442635.1 Lysobacterales bacterium | reverse complement strand
CGATTGATTATTTGTTGAACTATCAACCGCCACAATTACCCGATAAATGGTTTGTTTGATATTAGAGCGCTTTGCGTTATTGATATAACATTACAAAGTGGCCAAAGCAGCATCATAATCAGGTTCGTTGACAACATCATCAACCAATTCACTGTATACCACTTCACCTGATTCGTTGATGACCAGAGTGGCTCGCGCGTATAAACCACTTAGTGGTCCATCAACCATTTTCACCCCATAATTTTTTGCCAAACTATGGAATCTGAAATCTGATGTCGTGACCGCATTGGCAATACCTTCTGCGGCACAAAAGCGGTTCAAGGCAAATGGCAAATCCATTGAGGCAAATAACAAGACCACATCATCCATTGCAGCGCCTTTCTGACTGAAGGTTTTTAATTGCAAGGCACAAACAGCCGTATCAACACTTGGAAAAATATTGAAGATGACTTTTTTTCCTGCAAAATCGCTGAGTTTAGCTTCACTTAAATCTGCTTTAATCAGTTGAAAATCAGGCGCTTGTTCACCCACTTGTGGAAACTTACCTTCGGTGTGAATGGAATTTCCCTTGAAATTTATGGTTGCCATATTAAGTTATCCAAAAAAAAGAGTCAGTTTACAATTCTATTAATCATGTCTCAAGTTAAATTGCTGTCTCTCGTTGCTATAAAGAAATTTTAATACAACCAAAACTCAAGAATTTTTCAATAGTAAATGGCAATAACCTGATTTTCACCGGGCTTGACCTAAATTTGGTATTTTCAGTCCTCATCTTGAAAGTTATTTTTATAGAAATACGTAAAATGTAACTCAGTTGATTAATCAACATTCACACGAAGGATCTATTTTTAATTAAATAGCCGACAGGGACGTCAACCTCACTAACTACTCCCACCTTCAATGTTTCATAATTAGCCACCCTGCTCTTTTAGCGCTTTGCGCCTCTTTTCATCAGCCTCTTTGATCCTATCTTCTGCTTCTTTGGCCTTTTGAATCATCTTTTCCTGATCACTGAGCATGTGTTCTTTAGTGGCTGATTGTTTTGCTGTTTCTTTTTTCTGTGGCGCATCATCACTGCCACAAGCAGCTAAGGTCAGTAATGCCAATAAAATGAGTAAGTTTTTCATGTTAAATGCCCATCAATATCATCTATAACTATGGTATCACAGAAAAGCCGCTCTTTATTTGAACATTTTAGGTTTTACAAAATGAACCATTTCAGTTTGAGAAGATAACAATTCTGCCCACACATGAGCCGAACTAACCATTTGCACGTAAGCACAAGTTGACACATTGTCTAATCGTGCTTTGCTGAGGTGATTGACCAAATCGGTGAACGCCGGATTATGCCCAACCAAAGTCACTTCACTGATTTCATCATCCAGTTGTTCAAGCCAGTTGATCAGACTACCATAACTGAAGGTATATAACGCATCATCAATTAACCAGTTGATATCACGGTATGGCAAAGCTTTGGCGATTCCCCGTATGGTTAATTGCGCCCTTTGTGCCCTGCTGCAAAAAACATTAACCGGATTCCAACCAGCCTCAAGTATATGACCAGCCATGATTTTACAGTCTTTGATGCCTCTGGGAGCCAATGGTCGATTGACATCGCTTAATCGACTGTCTTCCCAGCTGGATTTAGCATGTCTGATAAGATTAACGGTTTTCATGTTTTATCTAAGACTGAAGCATAAGCCCTACGAATCAACTGCTGAAAATGCTGCAGCCCCTTTTCACGTTTTTGGCAGATTATTCCACGATCATAACTACCTGAATTCAACCCCTTTTGCACAGCCTCACAGATCATGATGTCTTCATCCTGAACCTCATCACTGAAACTTTGATCTTGCGCAATCAATTGTTCTATATCAGCTATGTTCGGATAGTAATAATCAAAAATCACTTTAGTTTGATTATTTATCAGAGGCAATACCTGATTGGTTTGCAGGCGATTAGGCAAGATATTGAGCATGGTATTGGGATAAACAAAATAATAATGTGCCTGGCCCTGGCCGTAAAAACTGTCACTCTGATCCAAAGGACTGTACTGATAAGAATGCCATTGGCTCAATTCGGTCTGATAACTTTTATAATCCAATAAACGACTCAAACCTGGATGAACATGAGGTAAGTGATAGCCTTCCAGGTAATTTTCAACATACACCTTCCAGTTACAATCAAGGATAAATTCATCCCTGCGGTAAAACTTCATTTGGCTCAAGTCTATTGGTTGTATGTTTTCAGCAATACCAGACATCACTTCGTTGATCGAAGGAATGACTTCATCAAAGGAAACAAATATCAATCCTTGCCATTGTGCTGTTTTGATTTCAGGTAAACGATGATCACACACATTAAAACCTTGCGTGGTGTGCATTTCAGGCGCGCTTTTTAAACGACCATCCAAGTGATAGTTCCAACCGTGGTATTTACACATCAAGGTTTTGGCGTTACCGTTTTCAAAAGCCAAAGGACCAGCTCGATGTCGACAAACATTGTGAAAAGCCTTAATCTCATCGCCGGTATTGACCACGATGACAGGTTGGTCAGCCACTTCATGAACCACATAATCACCTTGATGTTGTAGCTGGCTCAAATGGGCGACCAATTGCCAGCTTTTATGTAAAACAGCGGTTTTATCAATCACATCAAACCAATCCGATTGATAAACTGAAGCCGGCAAAGTCAAAATTTCACCCTCAGATTGAGACTTGATGATTGATTCAATGGCCTGTAATTGCGCGTTATTCATGCCTGACACATTAAAACAATCATTTTGCAATGTAAAGCTTTGTCAATATGGGACCAGTAAACAGTTTGATAAAAAAGTCGAAAAAAAGCGAACCAACGATTGAGTTAACATCAAACATAAAAAAGGGGCAGCTAATTTGCTGACCCTTTTTGATATATGCTAAGTATAGTGGTGATTTACAACACCGCAGAAAACACCTTCTCACGGTCAAAACTACTGCCAATTTTATCTTTAGCCACCTCGATAATTTTTTTCTTAATGGCATCATTGCTATGGTTTTGATTCGCCACTTGAACCAACAAGTTAGCCAACTCAAAATCCGAACCAATTTGATCTGCAGCTGAATTCAACATCTGGTTCAGTATGACAGCAGAAGGCTTATGTTGTAGTAGGTTGCTATACACTTTTTTCATTTCAAAATCAGAGGAAATAGTTGCTGCTAAATCTAAATAATGACCAAACGCCTCCTCATGATTCTCCAAGTTTTTATTGACGCTCATCAAAACTTTAGCCAATTCAAAATCGGATTGAATCTCTGCGGCTGCTACAAACATTTGTTCGAGATTGACACTGTTTGGTTCACGACCGTCAAGATAAGCCAGCAACACCTTAGCCATTTCAAAATCTGATTGAATGGTCTGAACGGCTTTAAAAAAGCTTTCATTGACTTGTGTTGATTCAGGCAGATATTCCATCACGTTCATCATGGTTTTAGCCAATTCAAAATCAGATTGAATGGTATGAGTGGCTTGTAGATAATTAAACCATTGTTGTTCATCCTGTATTTGTTGCGTGGCAACCATAGCACTGAGAACATGACTCAATTCAAAATCTGATTTTATTTCGGCAGCCAACTTTAAGGTGCTATTCATGTCTGTATCATCTAACTGATCGAGCTTGAATAAATGTCCAAAATAGGTTCTTCTGACATAATCACTATCAATCAATCCAATTTCTTCTAAAACTGCTGGATTACCACCTTTCGCATGAATTCTTTTAACACGTTCTTTGGCATTAAAACCAGTGATTCGCATAATTTCAGGAATGATTCTTGCCAACCATTTTTGTGCATTATCATCATAAGTTTTTTTATCACCATTTTCATAGTAAACATACTCCGGCATGTCGTTTCCGCGAATACTCTTAATCACCAGTCGCCGTTCTTCACCTTTGACTTCCTCAGTCAGGTCAAATTTGCTGTTGGCAGGAAAGGCGACAATCTGACTTTCATCATGGTTGAATTTGATTTCACCTGATAATTTTGCTTTGAGTTTAAATGAACGGTTATCATCTGTGTGGCTGACCGACATACTGGTTTTACCCTCATCGGTCTCAATGTCATAACTGCTGCCTTTAGATAGATAACTGTTTTGCGAATGATAAACCGCACCATTTTTCTGCGCTATCACCCCAGGAGCAGCGGTCAAGACCATTACAACTACAGCTGCGTACATCAAAACAAAACCTGGTTTGGTTCGACTTGTTGATTGGTGAAAAATGTTTTCGATTCGTGCTAGTAACTTACTTTTTTTATTGCTCATTGCGGGTACCCATTGGTTGTTATGTTTAATATTTCTTTCAGCAACACTGAACAATGCTTGGGCCAAAGCTGCTGGATTTTGAGTCCATTTGGCCGCCATTTCATCAGCGCTTAATTCTGCTAACTGGTGAAGATTTTGATTGATGGTGCGGTTTAGTGGTTGAAAAAATGTCAGTGTCTGAAACCATTGACTGAATTTCATCCATTGGTAATCCTGTCGCTTAATATGTGCCAACTCATGCGCCAAAGCTGCTTCAATCTGCTCTATGGGTTGCTTAAGGAACACCTCTGGTAAAACCACTTCATTGGCCAATGCTATCGGCGAGTACAAATAATCAGACTGGCTGAGTTTAATGTCCGGTTTTAAATTGGCCTGTTGAATCAGTTGGGTAAACAATTGCTTCCACTTGGCATTATCAACAAGTTTTCGTTGGCTGATGCGGTGTTGAAATCGGCGCCTCATAATGACTTGTCTTAAACCTAACCCCAGTAAGCCAAAGCACCAAATGATCAACCAAAACCCGGGGGATAAGTCATTATGTTGTGTCAGTATCTCAGGCTGGTTTGATCGAACAGGTGGTGTTCTTTTCGTTACTAAGCTGTCATTGGACTTAAGATTATTATTGAGCTGCTGTGAAATTGGTTGAGGTATTTTGACTTCAGCTTCAATCGGCTTATCGATGGTTTGTTGCCAAAAAAATTTGTTCTGTAAGTTGCCTGGTATCCATCCATTGCTTTGAATCCAAGCGGTAAAAACCCCAAGCACTAAAGCTGTCTTCATTAAATATTCACCAACTCGATCCAACTTAAGCAGTTTGGTTTTGAGTGCCATAAGCAACACCAGAAGTAGCAGCGTTGAATGAATAAAATAATTCATCAGCCAACTCATGATGTAATAGATCCAATCATGACTCATTGTCTGTTCTCCTGTTTTGATCCAGCAAAGCCTTGATTTTTTCGATATCCTCGGCGGAAACTTGCTCCTGATCTACCAAATGATGTACCAAAGTTTCTGCTTTACCATTAAATAAATGAGTCAATAAATTACCCAACATGGAGGATTGCACCTGTTCTTCACTCACCAATGCAAAGTACATATATTGCCTGCCTTGTTTCTCGAAACCAACAATGCCCTTTTCCTCTAAACGTTTTAGAACAGTGGCTACAGTAGTTGGTGCCAGGGGTTTGAGTTCATTCAAATGTTGACGAACCTGACTGACGCTACATTGACCTTGTTGCCATAAAATTTTCATGACGCCTAATTGCGACTGGCTTAATTTGATGTTTTTCTTTTTATTCATTTTAACTAAATACTACAGATGTAGTAAATATTAATACTACAAATGTAGTTTGTCAAATTATTTTTCCTCTCTCAATCGATAACCTTGTGGTAATCAATGCACGAATTTGACTAATTTGTCATCAAGCCGTGAGAATTCTGTGAGATTTGTTACTCACAATGGAGGCACTTTTATTATTTCGAGGAGTAAACCATGAAATTTTCCAAACATTTACGGACTGTATTGTTTCCAGCAGCGCTATTTCTAACAGCCCAAACTCAAGCAGTCGAAGTGACTGTTAAAGTTGAAAATCTGAGCCCAGAAGGCGGCTTGTATTTCACCCCACTTTGGGTGGGTTTTCACGATGGCAGCTTTGATATATATGACTTGGGGGCGGCAGCATCTTCTGGTGTGGAACGATTTGCTGAGGATGGTGATTTTTCGACTTTACGTGCAGATTTTGCAACATCTGGTGGTTTGGATGAAGTGATTTTAAATCCTGAGGGCTTTTCTGGGGCACCTGTTTTTGATCCTGGCATGGTGAGCAATGAGATTTTTGACCTTGACCCAAATGAGCATCAATACTTTAGTTATGGTGCCATGATTTTGCCTTCCAATGATGCTTTCATAGCCAATGGTGACCCGACAGCACATCAACTTTTTGATGACCAAGGTGAGTTTACAGGCCCCATTTCTTTTGTGGTCTATGGTTCTGAAGTTTTGGATGCAGGAACAGAAGCCAACACCGAGACGGATGCAGCTTTTCTCAACCAAAGCACGCCAGACACTGGACAAAGTACCAATGACCCGGTGGCATTACACCCAGGATTTAACGGTTCCATTGGTAATCCTGAAGCCACTCCAATGAACATTTTAGGTGCCATGGTTCCACCAGGCACCACCATTGATGTCATCAAAGGTGATTTTACCCAAGGTATCTTTCCAGTTATGAGGGTCACCATTCAAAAAACCACCACACCTGTTCGGGTATCGGTAAAAAACACCGCCAGTGATGGTGGCACATTCTTCACGCCGCTTTGGGTGGGATTTCATGACGGCTTGTTTGATATCTATGACCGAGGTGTTGCGGCTTCAGAAGGGCTGGAACGCTTTGCAGAAGATGGTGACTTCAGCGTTTTGCGCAGTGACTTTGCTCAATTCAATGGCCAAGATGCCATGATCCTGAATCCTGCGGGCTTTGCTGGTGCACCTGTATTTGATCCAAGTCTGGTCAGTTCAGAAATATTTGAACTCAACCCAGCCACTGATCAGTATTTCAGTTATGCATCTATGCTGTTACCTTCTAATGATGCCTTTTTTGCCAATGGCAACCCAATGGCACATCACCTGTTTGACAATGAAGGCAACTTCACAGGCCCTATAAGGGTAAAAATCTATGGTAAAGATATTTTGGACGCGGGCACCGAAGCCAACACCGAAAGTGATGCCGCATTTTTTAACCAAATGGCTCCAAATACCGGCGAAACAACCACTGATACCGTAATGACCCACCCTGGCTTTAATGGTTCACAAGGTAACCCTGATGCCACACCTCAAGTATTTCTGGGCGGCACAGGTGGTCCAGGTATCCATTTTGATGAAACGGCGGCTGATTTCACCACTGAAGGCTATCAAGTCGCAGAAATTCGCCTTACAAGCCTGGTAGATGGCAGCTTCAGTGGATCATGGTATAACCCAGCAAAAGACGGTCATGGTTTGGTGATTGAAATCACACAAAATGCCAATGGCAAAGGTACTCAGGCTGTTGTCTCCTGGTATCACTACGCTGCTGACGGTTCAGGTGAACAAGTTTGGTTGATCGGTAATGGGCCAGTGATTGCAGATACAGCCATTGTTGAATTGGTTCAAACCAATGGTGCCATTTTCGGTGAGGCTTTTAATGCTGATGATGTTAATAAAATCAATTGGGGTCAATTAAGAATCAAATTCAACTCTTGCTCGGAGGCCATACTGAGCTATGACTCATTACTTGAAGAATACGGCTCTGGTCAAGAGCCATTGACAAGAATTACATCAGGTCCAGTTGGATTCAATGGCGCCTGCCAATTGTAACCATGTACCAATAATCTACCCACAAATCAGGCTGTGCCAAACTCCCCAGCACAGCCTGATTTTAATTTTTTTGTAAGTAATCATGTCCTTTTCCTTTCATATATTCAATCAAAACGATTCGAGCAGCATCATTGAGGGAGTTAAAAGTACCATGAAGCAAAAAAGAATATTGGTGATTGAAGATGAATATGACATTGCACAATTGTTGAAAATTCACCTGTCTGAAGTGTGCGATCAAGTCCATCTTGCTTACGATGGTGAACAAGGTTAT
>JAGRJR010000045.1:0-17356 GCA_020442635.1 Lysobacterales bacterium | reverse complement strand
CCTGATGTTAACCGCCAAGTCCACTGAATTGGACCGTGTTTTAGGGTTGGAAATGGGAGCCGACGATTACCTGACAAAACCATTCAGTGTCATGGAAATGACTGCACGGGTGAAGGCTTTGATTCGTCGCTTTGATGCTGTACAAGGCTATCAGAAACAGCAACAGTCACCGAACCTGGCATTTGATGGATTAAAAGTACTCACCGATCAGCGGATGGTCATTATTGATGGCCAGGAAGTGGAATTAACCGCAAAGGAGTTTGACTTGCTGCATTTTTTTGCATCCCACCCGGATAAGGTATTCAATCGAGCCCAATTGCTGGATCAAGTGTGGGGATATGGACATGAAGGCTATGAACACACCGTTAATTCACACATGAACCGATTACGCACCAAAATTGAGAGCAACAGTCATGAACCTAAATTCATTAAAACCGTTTGGGGTATTGGCTACAAGTTTGTTGGCCATCAAACGGCTGCAACAACACACATCTCATGAATTCTATTGCCAAAAAGTTATCTTTAACTTTACTGAGTTTATTCATCATCATTGGGTTTATCCTCGCTTTCATTACGCGTTATGCAACAGTTCAATACAACCATGAAATCACCCAAAGACTGAATGGCTCAATTGCCATGTATGTCGCCGAAGCAGAACCATTGATTCAAAATGGACAACACAATGAAGCAGCCATTAAACGACTGGCTGAACGTGCCATGGTGATTAACCCCACTGTTGAAGTCTATCTTTTAGACAATCAAGGCACTATTTTGAGTCATAACCTGCCATCTGGAACCCCCTATCAACAACAGGTTCCGTTACAGCAAATTCAGACATTCATCACCGATGATACCCAGCGACCGCTTCTAAGTCTGGATCCCCGCAGCCCCAAGACGCCAAAAACTTTTTCTGCTGCAAAAATTACCCACCAAGGCCAGGATGAAGGTTATGTCTATGTTGTTCTGGGCGGCCAAACCTATGAGGCTCTGGCACAAGACATCAGTAAAAACTGGGTACTTAAAGTTGCCCTATCTAGCATCATTGCCGTGCTACTGCTGGCTTTCCTGATAAGTGCCTTGATGGTTAATCAATTGACCCAACCACTCATCGCATTAACCCGCAAAGTACATCGTTTTCAGCAACAAATGACCGGAGAAAAGGTTGAAAGACTTAAAAAAGGAGATGAAATAACGGTCTTGAATACGGCATTTATACAAATGCAAGACAAAATTGAACAACAGGTTAAACAAATCCAGGCAGCTGATCAAAACCGCCGTGACCTGATCACCAATGTATCACACGATTTGCGCACACCATTAGCAGCCATCCAGGGTTATTTAGATACTTTATGGATAAAAAAAGATCAGTTGAACGAAACTGAAGTCATCGACTACCTAACCACTGCCAGCAAACATTGTATTCGACTAAATCAGTTGGTGAACGACTTGTTTGAATTATCAAAACTCGATTCTTTGGCCATTAAGCCCAAACTGGAACTGTTTTCTCTTTCAGAACTGATGCAAGATGTCAGTATGGAGTTCAAATTAATGGCACAGGAACGTCAGGTTAACTTCAAAGTAGATTTACCCGATGGCCATACTGTCGTGCAAGCTGATATTGGTCTGATGCAACGCGTGTTTGAAAACCTGATTGGCAATGCCATAAAACACACCCCTGAAAATGGTCAGGTGTTACTTAAATTACATCAGGTGAAAAATCAATATATCGTTATTATCAGTGACACAGGACGTGGCATCAAAGAACAAGAATTACCCTTTATTTTTGATCGCTTATATCAAGCGGAAAACAGCGCCCAGGATTCACCAAGCTCTTCTGGTTTGGGCTTAGCCATTGTAAAGAAAATCATGGACATTCATCAGACCAAAATCAAGGTGATGAGCCAAATAAACAAAGGCACCCAGTTTTCATTTCAACTACCCGTGGTTGCGACTTGAATCAGTCTACATCACGCTCATAATAAACGGCTTGTAAATCCCCTAAAGGATCTTTATGCAAAGCAGTCTTGAGGTAATGCATGCCCAGTTTTTTCATGACATTAATGGAGGCCTTGTTTTCAGGCACAGCAATCGCCGAAAGCTTTTTGATGTCAGTTTGTTGCATCAAGGCCTCACTGATTTGTCGCGATGCTTCTGTGGCGTAACCTTTACCCCAATACTGTTGCTTAAAACGCCAACCCAGCTCAATGTTATCCCACTGAGTATTTTCATTAAAAAAATCCATTGGCCTAACCAACACCCATCCTAAAAACGCATTGCCTTCTTTGGTCGTAACTTTCCACAACCCCCAACCTTTGCTGGCATCGGTGTATTTAGCCATTCTCGGTAAAAACACTTGATAAACATCATCCATGGTGGTCATTTTTCCACCATTGATGTAACGCATCACTTCAACATCCTGATCCAGCTCAAACAACAATTGTGCATCCTCAGGCCCCATCAGAGCAAAACTCAGTCTTTCAGAATCATCAATTTTCATGATGCTATTTTGACATGAAACTTCAAAGAGAACCAAGTAGTTATGACTCATAAGTCAATGGCATTAAAAATGATAAGATGTGTTTAAAACCCAACACATTACTGACTCATGATTGACACAAAAAGAACTTGGTGGAAAGACCCGGAAATGATCACTGCACTATCAGCGGTGGTGATTGGTTTGGTGGCGGTGATTATTGGCGCTTATCAAGCCAAAGTGGCCAGTGATCAGCGAGCCGCTTCAGTATGGCCGTATGTTCAAATCAGTAGATACAGTATTCAGGATGAAAAATATGGTTTTAACATCGTTAACAAAGGTGTTGGCCCAGCCATCATCAAACAAATGGATGTTTATGTCGATAACAAACCATACCCCAACTGGTCTGGAGCATTACATGCCATGCTGAATGAAAAAATCGACATTCCTTCCATCTATTCATCCACCAATAAATCGGTGATTGCGGTTAATGAATCCATCAATATGGTAGACTTACAAAGTCCAACAATCATCAGCAAAATTCAATCCAAACCGGATAATGTCATTATAAAGGTTTGCTACTGTTCCATTTTTGATGATTGTTGGCTAAGCGGCCGAGGCATAGAAAACCAACAAGTCGCAACCTGTAAGACAGCATTGCCTGATCTGTTTCAGCAATAGAGAAATGAATTGATAAATGGTGCCCGGTCGCGGAATCGAACCACGGACACGGGGATTTTCAATCCCCTGCTCTACCGACTGAGCTAACCGGGCATACCAAAGTGAGGATGGACTCCTCAAAAGGAAGGCGAATTATAATAATCGTTTCTCAGACTGTCAAACTTTTTTAACCCGAATATTTCATCAGTAAATGGGTTTTTCAGGGAAAATGACAAAGAAGGTTGGTTAAACATCATGAAAAGTGTAGCAAAAGCTACACTTAGAGTGATTTTAAGCAAGATTCAAAGTCATTTTCATTGAAAAACCATTTAGGTACAAAACTCCACACTAACAAATCATTTTTAAACTCGATTTGTATTTATTTTTATGGAATTACTTAAACCACACCGTAGTGATGTAATATTAGGGTTTAAGCAAAGTTTATTTAAAAGACTCATTCCTGTTCTGGTTCATATCCTTGAGGCGTGGTGTCTTTACCCTCAAAAAGAAACTCAATCATTTTTTGTTCAATGATTTTGCGGTGATCTGGATCAATCGGTGAAAAATGGTTTTCATTGATGATCATGGTTTGTTGCGCCAACCATTCCTGCCAAAACTTCAAGCTCACTTGTTCATGTATTTTTTTTCCTAGTTCACCTGGATAAGGCGTATATGGAATAGGTTCCTGGTCAGCGCCGTATTTAATGCAATTGATTGTTTTCATATTGAATGTTGGTTTTTATATTGAGTGATGATGTGTTCTAAAGCTTTGGGATGTGGTTTGTGTTTCAGTTCAGCTGGTTTAATCCAGTTTTGATGTTTACTGTTGTCTATTTTGGTAGAACTGTAAACATGTAGCTGCAATATACGATGGGTTAATTTGTGGGTCAAGCTGAAAAGATGTTTTGCGTCGTCGGCAACTTTAAGAAGGTCTTGCTCACTATCGAAACTGGGAACAAACCACAGTTGCGACCAAATACCATTATCCGTTCTTAATTCAACCGCGATTTGATCTGCTCTTTCATGTAGTAAGCAATAGAGGTCTACTTCTTGCTGAACCACTTTGCGTTTTTTCTCAGGATAGTTGGCAATAACACCTTTAGCTTTTGCTAAACAGCTTGAACTGATTGGGCATTTTTCACATTGTGGTTGATGTTTGGTACACACCATGGCACCTAAATCCATCAAGCCCTGGGTGTAAGCCGCTGGATTTTTGTGTGCTTTGTGTTGTTCAGCCAATTCCCAGAATTGTTTAAGTGTAGCACTTTTATTGGGTTCGCCATCTACCAGAAAATGTCGGGCAAACACCCTTTTCACATTACCATCCATGATAGGTTCGGGTAGACTATAAGCCAACGACATAATAGCTGCCGCGGTTGACCGTCCAATGCCAGGTAAAGCCATTAATGCATTCAAGTTCTCAGGCAGTTGCCGTTGATGTTCTTCGGCACAGATCTGTGCTGCTTTATGCAGGTTTCTGGCTCGGTTGTAATAGCCCAGACCTGACCACAGTGATAAAACTTGTTGCTCATCTGCTTCCGCCAATTGCTTGAGTGTGGGCAATTCTGTAATGAATCGACAGAAATAGTCTTTGACTTTGACCACTTGGGTTTGTTGCAACATGATTTCGGACAACCACACGTGGTAAGGTTTGACCACGCCTTTGGCCTGTTGCCAGGGTAAGTCTTTGCGACCATGTTGCTGATACCAGGCAACTATTTTTTCGTTGAATTGCAATGTGTTTAGTTGATGATGGCTTCTACAAAATCAGCGGCCACATAAGGCTTGAGGTCAGTGGATTTTTCACCAACACCGATGAAACGCACTGGAATACCAAACTCTGAAGCCAGATTAAACAGCACACCTCCTTTGGGCGTACCATCCAGTTTGGTAATCACCACACCAGTCAGTTTATTGGCTTTGTTGAATTCACGAACTTGTGAAATGGCATTCTGACCCGTGCCTCCATCGATGACAATCAGCGTCTCATGCGGCGCTGTTTCATCATTTTTACGCATCACCCGTGATATTTTTTCCAATTCCTGCATCAAATTAGACTGGGTGTGTAAACGACCAGCAGTATCTGCAATCAATACATCGATGTTCTTGGCTTTGGCGGAATTCATCGCATCAAAAATCACTGATGCAGAATCAGCACCGGTAGATTGTGCCATCACTGGAATGTCTTCACGTTCACCCCAGGTTTTCAATTGTTCAACAGCAGCAGCACGGAAGGTATCACCGGCAGCTAACATGACTTTTTTACCCATGCCTTTGTATTTTCGGGCCAGTTTAGCGATGGTGGTCGTTTTACCTACGCCATTGACTCCGACAACTAATATCACAAAGGGTTGTTTGCTTTGATCAATTTCCAAAGGCTTTTCAACCACTTGAGCCAAAGCGGTTAACTGTTCTTTCAAAGCGCCAAACACCGCATCAGAATCAGACAGATTCCTACGTTTAAGGGACTTTCTGACATTCTCAATCACTTCCATGGTGGCCGCTGCACCCACATCTGCCATCAATAAAGTGGTTTCCAACTCTTCGAACAAGTCTTCATCAATTTGCTTTTTGATGGAAAACAACTGCTTCATTTTTTTACCAAAGTTGTCATTGGTCTTGGACAGTTGTTGACTCAGTTGGTATTGATGAGGCTCTACGCCCTGCGCCAGCAATTCTGGCGGCACTACGATGTCAACGGCTTCATTTTCCCGAGTTTGAGATGTACTGAGATTGTCAGTAGTTTCTGTTGCTTGATCAGTCTGTTCGACTGCCGATTTGTCCTTTTTATTTTTGCGTTTGAAAAATTTCATGATAGCCTGTCCAGCTCTACTTTGGTAATTAATGCACTGTGCGTTAAAATATGGCGCACATTCTACCAAAAACAAGCTTCACTAACAGAAATTTCCAAAATGGGCCAAATTCGCATTACCGGTGGTTTACACCGTTCAAGAAAAATTAAAGTCGAAGATCAACCCGGTCTGCGTCCAACGGCTGATCGCGTGCGTGAAACATTGTTTAGCTGGTTGGGACAAAATCTCAGCGATAAATCGGTACTGGATTTGTATGCAGGTTCGGGTATTCTGGCGATTGAAGCCGCCTCAAGGGGTGCTACTGAAATCACTTGTGTTGAGAATAATCGCCAAACAAGAGTGCAATTACAGAAAAACATTGATTTACTGGGTTTATCGCAAATTAAAGTCATTCAACAAAATGCCCGTGATTTTATCAAAGCCAGCCAAGTTGCTTATGACATTTTGTTCCTTGATCCACCTTTTGATAGCGATGAAATGAATGCAATCAATGATATAATCACGCCTTTAGTGAAAGCAGGCGGCCTTGTTTATCGAGAATATGCCACATCCCAGGAGATTGTCCCATTGAGTGATGATCATTGGGAGCGCATCAAGTACAAAAAAGCAGGACAAGTCATCTTTGAACTTTGGCACAAAACAGCATGAGTAAACACAAAAACATAGCTATTTATCCAGGCACTTTCGACCCTATTACCAACGGCCATGCCGATTTGGTGAAAAGAGGCGCCAAAATATTTGACCATTTGGTGGTGGCCATCGCTGACTCCAGGCGCAAGGGGCCTTTGTTCAGCTTGGATGAACGTATCGCAATGACAAAAGAAATTTTAAGTCCGTTGGATAATGTTGAGGTGGTTGGTTTTGATACTTTATTGGCTGATTTCGCTACTGAAATCGGTGCCACCGTAATACTCAGAGGTTTGCGGGCTGTTTCTGATTTTGAATATGAATTTCAACTGGCCAGTATGAACCGTCATCTAATTCCTAATATTGAAACCATGTTTTTAACCCCTGCAGAACAATTCAGCTTCATTTCTTCCTCCTTGATTAAAGAAATTTCCATGCTGGACGGCGATGTTTCCAGATTCGCTCATCCCATTGTTCAACAAGCGCTCAAGGATAAATTCTCAAATAGATAATAGCCATGTCACTCGTTATTACCGAAGAATGTATCAACTGCGATGTCTGCGAACCTGTGTGCCCCAATGAGGCCATTTATATGGGGCCCGAGATCTTTGAAATAGATCCTAACTTATGTACCGAATGCGTGGGACACTTTGATGAACCACAGTGCGCTGAAATCTGCCCGGTTGAATGTATACCCAAAGACCCCAATAATGAAGAGACTCAGGAAGAGTTATTGCTTAAATACCAAAGACTGACAGAGCAACTATGAAAAAAATAATACTCACACTCTTATTCAGCTGCCAGGTAATGGCAGAACTTCCCAAACAGGCAGCCATTGCCAGCGCACATCCATTGGCTACAGATGCAGGTCATCGTATTTTGGCACAAGGTGGAAATGCTTTTGATGCGGCGGTGGCTGTCAGCTCAACTTTGGCAGTTGTCGAACAACAAAGTTCTGGCATCGGCGGCGGTGCTTTTTGGCTGTTGCACCGAGCTAAAGATGGCAAGAATGTGATGATTGATGGCCGTGAAGAAGCTCCCAGCAAAGCCCATGCTGATATGTACCTAGATAAAAACGGTGATGTGGATCGTGATAAAGCCTTGTATGGACCATTGGCCGCAGGCATTCCAGGCGAAATTGCTGGCTTGGAACACCTGGCAGTCAATTACGGCAACCTGCCTTTGTCGATCTCATTACAACCAGCCATAGAAGCTGCAGAAAATGGTTTTAAAGCCTATCCCAGATTAATTAAACACATCAAGAACAAAGAAAAAGTTTTGCAACGTTACCCCGCTTCCATGGCTATCTATATGCCGAATGGTAAGGTCCCCGAGGTGGGCGATTTGATTGTGCAAAAAGATTTAGCCACCACACTCAAAGCCGTTGCTGAACAGGGTAAAAAAGGGTTCTATGAAGGTAAAATCGCAGAACTCATGGTGTCCGCTTCGCAGCAGCATGGTGGCATCTGGACTTTGGATGATTTAAAAAGCTATGAAGTGAAGGAACGTCAACCAATCACCACCAATTATCGCGGTTATCATTTGGTAACAGCTGCACCACCTTCTTCTGGAGGGATTGCCATCGCCACCATCTTGAATGTGTTGTCAGCCTGGGATTTGACTGAAATGGATCAAGCCAAACGAATACATTTGGTAACAGAAGCGATGCGTCGTGCTTATCGTGATCGCAGTATTTATCTAGGTGATCCTGATTTTGTTGATATTCCTACCCAGTTATTGACTCACCCTTATTATGCCGAAGGCATTCGTGCTGCGATTCATCCTGATAAGGCCTTGCCTTCAAGCTATTTACCTGGCATTGGCGAAAACCCCAAAGGGCAAGACACCACCCATTTTTCCATCATTGATACCGATGGCAACATGGTCTCTGCCACCCTAACCGTCAACACTGGACTGGCATCAGGTTTTATTGCGGCTGGGACAGGTGTATTGTTTAACAACGAAATGGACGACTTTTCGGCCAAACCAGGTGAGCCTAATGCCTTTGGATTAATTGGCGATGAAGCCAATAAAATTGAACCGAAAAAACGTCCCCTATCCAGTATGTCACCTACTTTTGTGTTTTCAGATGATCAGGTTGCGGTATTAGGTACTCCAGGTGGCAGTCGCATCATTACCATGGTTCTGTTGGGACTCTTGGATTTCTTTGATGGTCACCCGGTAGATTCATGGGTAAGCAAACCAAGGTATCACCACCAATATTTACCTGACCGTTTGTACATAGAAAAAGATGCCTTAAGCGCTGAAACCATCAAGCAACTGGAAGCCAAAGGCCATGAAATTCAAGCCTCTTCTGGAACCTGGGGTAACATGCACGCGGTTTATTGGAACAAGCAAACCGGTGAGGTTGCGGCAGCAAGCGATCCTCGAACCACTACAGGTTCTGCAGTGGTTAAATAACAGAACTTATTGATTACGCTCTTCTTCGGGATGGGTGTGTTGAAGTAAATATTGTTCACCTGGCTTTGAAAAGTACAATTTGCCACTGTTCTTTAACATTTCTGGCACTTCAACATGGACATGAATGCCGTTTACTGGAACAAACAAACCGGCGAAGTAGCGGCGTCCACTGACCCCTGAACCACCACGAGTTCTACAGTGGTTAAGTGACACAAAGTATTCATGTTTAGACCAAGCCCATTTGATAAATTTTAATCATACTCGGCATTGGCTGTACCATTGCCGATATCTTTCGTATTTTCTGGGCATCACTTTTCTTGGCTTTCGGATTATTAATGATGTAAATTTTGCGAATGTCTATCTGATTTGTTTTACTATTATAAGCAACACCACTTCGAACACAAACCCAAAATATATGTATCATGACATAGGGAATACTGATACTATATTTTACGAATTTGGCTTAGTCTTTTAGTCATGACAGATTGAAATTGATCAATCTATCTTACTGAAATTAATAATGTTTTACTACACTAGGAGAATGTAATAAGTGAGTTTTGATTTAATGGTTTTGATGAACCAAACTAACCATGACTCACAGCAAAGGTGGGGCAAGAAGCTAAAAGACAAAGGCATTGATTGCCAGTTTCCCAAAGAGTTTTCTGTTAATCATGTTTTGGATGATGATTACGAACCTATTGAAATTTCAATTCAATACCGATTCACTCCTCCACTGGTGAATAAAATCAGCCAAACAAAAACTTTCCAATTACATTTAGAGCCATGGCCGCTGGACAATGACTCCAAAACTGAAATGCTTGAATCTATTGATGATAAATCATTGCAACAAAAGATCAGTGCAATGATGTTTGAAATACAGATAACCAGTGCAGCCGGTCGAGATGACCATACTTTGATTTTACAGTGTCTTGCTGCTGCAACTTTAGCCGATATCTGTAATGGTGTTCTGGTTGACCCTCAAGAGTTTGGAGCAGTAGATAAAGCACAAATCTATCAGGTGGCTAAACATCATTATCAAGATGCCATACGCAATCTTGAACAACAAAATCAAAAAAATGAAATTAGACCGAAAAATAGTTCAACTATTTACAGTCAAAAACAAACAACAGGTTTATTCACTCAATTGATTCGTGTGTTCATTCCAAATTATAAACGAAATGAACTATTTAGCCCATTTGCTTTATCAGTGAGATCAGAGTGGAAGAAAGCACTAACATTAGGTTATGGCAAATTCACAAAGCGCGATACTATCAATGAAATGGGGGCGAAAAAGTACAAAAAAACCATTGAAAAACAAAAAAATGAACCTTTTACATTTGTATACGGTCCCGCAGCATTTAAATATGGCTTGTTGTTACGCATGATGAATAAACACTTAAAGTATTCTGAATATTACTTTGGGGCTTGTATGGAACTTGGTAAAAAGATTTATCACAATATTCAAACTCAAAAAAATTGCGACAACAACCCTCAAGCTATCTCAACTAATCAGGCAGGAAGGCGTTTGGAAACTTTTTTAGCATGGGCTTGTGCCATCAATATAAGTGAACCTGCATTACCTGATAAGAAAAAACTCTTAGAAGGAATTATGCATTATGACGAAGCTTTTTCATCCTTGAAATCCAACAAAGGCTATCTGGGAGCTGAAGAAATAACCATTGTTTTTCTGGTGATGGCAATTTTGGCAGACGAATATGAAATTGTAGAAAAACATTTAGAGCGTTGCAAAAAAGACAAGGAGGTCAAAAAGCATCGCGCTCTTTTGAGTAAAATCTCGGAACACCTAAAAAATAATCCTGAACAAATTATTTCTGATGAAAATTTAGAAAAAGATTTTTTTGATTTGTTTAATGGCTACAGACTACCAAGTAATCACTTAATCCATGATTTTATTGGAGAGGATTACATTCTGACCGAACCATTTGGAAATTATATTTTTTCTTGGTTATACCTGAAGTTATTCAAAGGCCAAACTGAAACCACTTGGCAAGAAATGCGCCGTATCATGATGTGGTAACTCGTTTCTTTACAAATCAACTCAAATTATTTTGAATGAGTTAAAATGTCAATATGAAATTTTATTCAATAGAAGGCAATCGACAAAAACTGGACGCCGGCGCTATGTTTGGTAATGCACCAAAGGCCTTGTGGTCCCGATGGGTTGATGTTGACTATCAAAACCGCATGGAATTGGCCTGTCGGGGCTTATTGGTGACAGGCCTCAACGGCAAGAATGTATTGTTTGAAACAGGCATTGGCAATTTTTTTGAACCCAAACTCAAACAACGTTTTGGGGTTTATCAAGACAGTCATGTGTTGTTAGATTCGCTGCAACAATTGGGCTTTGCTGCAGAAGATATCGATGTGGTGGTACTCAGTCACCTGCACTTTGATCATGCCGGCGGCATGCTTACGTCCTGGCAAGAAAATCAGCAGCCCAAGTTGGTATTCAAAAATGCTGAATATTTAATTAGCTCAGATCATTGGGACCGTGCCATCAATCCACACCCAAGAGATCGCGCATCATTTATTCCAGTGCTGCATGAATTGCTGGAGCAATCTGGCCGCTTGCGTCTGGTCAGTGGACACTTTCATGAGACATTGGGCCCTGACGTCTTGTTCAGCTATACTGAAGGCCATACTCCTGGTTTGATGCACGCACAAATTGGCGACATGATGTTTGCATCAGATCTCATTCCAGGTACGGCCTGGGTACACATTCCTATTTCGATGGGTTATGACCGTTATCCTGAAAAATTGATTGATGAGAAAACCACTTTTTTACAAAGTGTGATAGAAAATAATCAACGCTTGTTTTTCACCCATGATCCAGAGGTGATCGCTGCACACATTCAACTAAAAGACGGCAAATACACTGCCATTAACCCGATTAAAAAACTCAATGAGGAATACAAAACATGTTAATTATTACTGGCTTCTACGCATCCTTACTTACCCTTATCATCATTTGGCTCTGTTACCGTGTGGTGGTTTTTCGCAGAACCCAACGTGTTGAAATAGGTGACGGTGGCAATGAAGTAGGTATTCGACATATCCGTGCACAACAAAATGCGGTTGAATACATACCCTTGACGTTGATTTTAATGGCAGCTTACGAATTAAATAGTGGCAACATGTATTTATTGCATGGCTTGGGCATTGCCCTTGTCTTTGCCAGATTGATACATCCATTGGGATTTGTGGCTAAAAAAGGTGTCAGTTTTGGTCGCTTTTATGGCACCGCCTTAACATGGCTCATCATGCTGATACTGGCAGTTGCCAATTTTGTTAAATTCATTGGATATATATTATGAATGAATTGATTCAAATACTGCCCAAAGCAGAATTACATATGCACATTGAGGGTAGTCTCGAACCTGAATTGATGTTTAAACTAGCCAAGCGCAACGGTATCAAACTGCCTGATGCTTCAGTTGATGAATTGCGAGCAAAATACAACTTTAACAATTTACAAGAGTTCCTCGACATCTATTATCAGGGTTGTGCCGTATTGCAAACCGAACAAGACTTCTATGACCTGGCTTGGGCATATCTGGAAAATGCCAAACAGGACAATGTGGTTCACACAGAAATTTTCTATGACCCACAATCTCATACCGATCGTGGCATTCCTTTTGAAACAACCATCAACGGCTTACACCGTGCTTTTACTGACGCACAACAACAATTGGGCATCAGCTTTCACATCATTGCCTGTTTTTTAAGGCATTTGCCTGAACAGGACGCCATTGATATATACCCAGAAATATATAAACACAAAGACAAAATCTATGGCATTGGTCTGGATTCATCGGAACTAGGACATCCTCCGGAAAAATACAAGCGCGTGTTTGCTCAAGCCAAAAAAGATGGATTCAAAGTAGTGGCTCATGCTGGTGAAGAAGGACCGGCGGATTATGTCAAACAAGCCATTGAATTATTGGATGTGGATCGTATTGATCATGGTAATCATTGTCTCGATGACGATATTTTGACTGCACACATTGCCAAGCAAGGGTTAGCATTAACGGTATGCCCATTATCCAATTTAAAACTCAGGGTTGTTAAAGACTTGAAAGACCACCCGATCAAAACCATGCTTAAAAAAGGTTTGATGGCAACCATCAATTCTGATGACCCGGCTTATTTTGGCGGTTATATCAATGAAAATTTTATGCATTTGAATGATGCGGTTGGACTGACTGAAAATGAAATATTCACCTTGGTAGAAAATTCATTCAAAGCCAGTTTTCTGCCAGATGACATTAAAAAGATTCATCTGCAAGCACTACACTCTGTATGGTAGTTTAATGGTTACCAAGTTAATTTAAAATAGTAACCATTAAACCGTATTAACTAACAATATATTAGTCATAATCCATACTATTTTGAACTCTTACGCAAATTTATATTTATTCCATCTGGAGATTTCTCAATTCAAAGAAACTCATCAAAACCAAGATCATAGACACCATATATGTTTGACTTTGGAATATAATCGACTCCCCTTAAATGCCCATCCATATCTAGGTAATTAGGTGAAATGAACATGTCATCACAAAAATCTATGGCTTGAGATTGCGACGTTAGATGAAAATCGAATAAATCTGAATTCACAAACTTTGCATCACCAACATTGATTGTTCCACCTGGTGGAAGGCTATTATTCTCACTAACCAACAAACAATCTAACCAAATTTCTTCCGATCCGCCCCCTGTGTATATTGCCAAGTCCTCATTTATGATACTTGTCATAAGTTGGAACTTCTTGCCATTATCATTGAAAACACTCTTGGTAACTTTATTCTTGGCTATAGTTGTAAAAGAAATATTTGTTACAGAGTTATTACGGAGAAGAAATAATTCATCGTTGGTATAAAGATTTACCATATCACCATCTATCCCATTTGAATAGATAAGATTTCCTTCCATAATCAGTTCAGTAGGATTTGAATAGAGCCAATGGCCAACTTGATGTGCTAAAATAACACCTTGTGATGCAAGATTCTTATAATAAACTGTATTCGCAGTCGTTAATTTAGCCTCATCGAATAAGGAGAAAACACCACCTATTTGAGCCCGGTTCTGAAAATAATGGTTGCATCCTTCTCGCCTTCTACATAATGTCTTTTCACCTTCAATCAAAACATCAGCCTTTCCAAACACTGCAAATGCTCCACCAACATCTGCTTGATTCTCATAAACTAATAAGTTTTTAAGAGTTACTTCTGAATTTCCATCAAAATAAAATCCACCCCCATATCCTTGCTGAACAGTCGTACCAGCCGTATTATTCTTGATTAAAATTGGCTGAAAACCCTCTCCAAAGCAAAAGTTTTCTAAATAACATAACTGAAACCCATATAACTCAATTTGTCCAAAATATGCCAACATCGCTCCACCATGTTTTTTCGCATAGTTTTCTGACATTTCAAATGGGGTAAATGCTTGAATCAAACAGCTATCAGCATTTATCCCGCCACCATAGCTCGCATCATTAGCATTAACTATATTATTTTTGTTAAATAAAAAACTGTTTTTGCCTTTGCAATATATTCCGCCTCCTGAATATTGCGCTTGATTTTCGCTAACTAAACTATGAGTCAGCCAAAATGATAAGCTTGAATTTGAGTTGACATATATACCACCACCATCATAAGTTGCTACGTTATTATTTATAACCACATCAGCAAGTTCAATTATGCCTATGACCTTTGGACCTAAGCTAATACCACCACCGAATTCTGCAAGTCCGTTTTCAAACTTAAGTCTTTTAAAACTCATAACGACTTCATCTGAAAATTTTTCATTCTCTAATATGGTTATCACAGAACCTGTTTTACTACCATTAATTACTGTATTACTTTTTGGAGCTTTTCCTTCAATTACTGCAAGACAATTTTCATAACCTCCTAAAATTTGTATGTCGCGCGCATTTATCTTGAGATTTTCGTAATATGGCGCTCCAGAGTTTGTAACAAAGATTGTACTCGCACCAGAATCAAGTCCAGATTGAATCGTTTTATAATCACAAGAATCTCCTGATCCTACTGTAGCCATCTTTTGTTTTTTGTATTTCAAGTTACTTATCTTTTTCTCAATAGTTTTCCAAATGCCTATAACCGAGTCATAGGGCAAAGACTCAGCAAAAGAAACATGAGCTTTATTCAAAACTAATAAAAATAATAATATATAGATTTTAGTCTTCATTATTTGTAAATTATTCAAGTTTGTCATTTGTTTGGACAACCATTTTCCAATCTTTTCTATTGTTTAAGTTAATTTGAGACCTTTGTATATAATCCATCAACTGTTTAGCCACACTATTCATTAAGGCTCAATAAAATAGTGTAATGATTCTCCATAAATTTAATCAAAAAAGTGAATTTGATAAAAATTTGTATCAACTTAGTATATGTTGAGGGTACACATACTAAGCTGATAAGAATAATTGCTGATAAGCTTTACTCAAAACTGTCATCAAAAATAATATCATTTTGATAACTTTCGTCAGCTCCAACATCGTAAGGACCTGCATAATTATTAACTGCTGGATCATCCCACCCCCTTAACTCGCCACCAAAATCAGTTGAATATGTATAACTAGGCAAATAATCTTGGCAAAAATCTATTGCTAATGACCCACCTTTTAATCGGTAATCTCCATTGTCAGAATCCATAAATAATGGATCTGCCTCCTTAATATTATTATTTACACCAGGTATAGAATTCTGATCATGCACTAACAAACACCTAAAATAATAATTACCTAATTTACTTTCACTGGCGATAGAAACATTGGTGTTTTCATTAATAATAGATCCATACACTTGCACATAACTTTGAGCACCACCAGAAAATAAATTATATGCATCATCTAAAGACTCGAAGACATTATTTGCCATAGTATTGTTGGTGAAATACAACTGCCCGGTTGTTTGCAAATCAAACCCCTGTGACAAACCCAGAAAGCTGTTGTCTGTAATGAATGAGTTACCGACAGTAACCTCTCCATTACTAGCTAGAAAACTTCTCATTACATTATTAGAAAGATTCGCTCCCTCAATATTTACAATCGTATCAACACCAGCAACTACAAATTTTTGGGCTTCATTAGCTTTATACAAATGGCATCCATCTGGGTCATTACATTCCTTTGGATTCTTTGATCGAGAGGAAAAACTTGTTTCTATACCGCTAGATTGGGCCCAAATTAAAGATGAAACCTTCCAATGATCAGGGTTGGATTTTTTGTTGTTTATTATTTTGACATTTGTAAAGTTAACTTTGGCATCCTTTACATACGCCACACTTCCCTTTACTGCATCATTTCCAGATATAACTACTGGTGCATTTGTAAACAAGCAACCACCTAAAGGAACACACCAATAATAAGGGTGTATATCCAATTGCGCTCTATTAACAACTGCAAATGCACCACCGCCAGTGTTAACCCCGCCGTCAGTGAAGTAGTTCCTGACTTTATTATTATGTATTTTCACTGGAGCAAAAAAATCTGCTTCACAAAAGTTGGTTAAATAGACACCTCCACCAAGAGAATCTCCATCAATGGCGCGGTTATTATAAATCTCACTGCTTCCTAATATGCTCACTTGGCTATTAACTCCAGAACAATGCAACCCTGCCCCATTTGAAGCAGTTTGATTGTCATTGATATGACTGTTGTTCAATGTTAAGTTGACATTTCCCAAATAAACCCCTACACCGCCCCCAAATTGCTCTGAATAATTAAAGGCTACTCTTGTATTATTCAATGTTATATCAGCATCGGCTAAATAAATGGCAACGCCACCAGCACGGCCATTACCTGTTTCTAAACCATTTCCAATGAACAGGTTTTCTAACAAAACGTTTGAGTGTGTTTGTTGTCCAGTTATGGTAATCACCGACCCCATGTCTTGGCCGTCAACAGCCGCTAAAAGGCCATTTGATATGTTTAATTCGGCTTTATTACAATTATCATAACCTCCTACTAATTTTACAGAACGATCATTGATTACTATATTCTCAAATAATGCACTACCAGATATTCTAATTTCCTCTCCATCAGCTGACTGATTAATAGCCTGCTGTAAAGATAGATAGTCACAAGCATTATCGCCGCCTACAGTTAACAATGCTTCAGCCGAAATATTATAAATAAGCATTAATACTATTATGATTAATTTATACATTAATATGTCTCCTATACTAGTCAATGTTGATTACGTTTTTTCACTTGAGAATAGATCAAAAAAAACCGGTCTTTTTTTCAAAAGACCGGTTAAACAGTTTGAGCATGAGGTGAAGAGAAGGGGGGAAGAAACTCAAACTATTTTTA
>JAGRJR010000044.1 GCA_020442635.1 Lysobacterales bacterium | reverse complement strand
ACCATTGGGTGGTTGAAAGTTACCGTGATAAAAGTAACTGGCAATCTGTTTAATTTGTTCCTCGGCAAAACCCATTTGCGGCATCACACCAAATTTTTTGACTGCGCCCAACATTTTAGCGTTTTCTTGTTGAGGGTTAAGCACAAAATCAGTGATGGCCTGAGTAAAAGCAGCTTCATCGGTGTCATCGCTGATGTAATGGCTTTTGATGGCAAAAACAGGAGGCGCCAGACGTGGTTGATTACCTGGTTCACTGTGACAGCTGCTACACAGGGATTGAAAAGCTGCTTGACCTTTTTCTAAGCGGTTTTCTTGGGTCGATTCTGCCAGAGCAGAGTTGAGAACAGTAATCAGTATTAAAGAAATTATTTTACTCATGTGTTCGCTCCAGGTTGATTTGATATCCTGCATCTTGGCAACATTGCATGATGGTTTTATCATCCAGATGACCTTGTTGGGATTTTGCCCATAAGGTTGCTGCACGGGTACCCGTCTTGCAAAAGGCCAATATGGGCTTGGGCGTGGTATCTAAACAATTTTTAAAGGCCTGAATTTCATGGTCTGCTACAGCTGGACTATTAACAGGTAAGTGATGGATAGATAAGCCTAATTTCCCGGCTTCATCAGCCAATACTTGAAAGTTAGGTTGGCCCATTTCTTCGTTATCGGGGCGGTTACAGATGATGGATTGGAAGCCCAACTCCTTTGCTTGCTGTAAATGGACTGGGGTTAATTGAGAGGTGACGGTTATTTGATTATCAAGGCGTTTCATGAATTATATATATTAGAAATAACTAATATTATAGTGATAGGCTGGATTTTGTAAAGGCTATTTGCGGTTTGCATGAAAAAAAATATAATCAGTGTTTTAAACAATTAAACATTATGTATTTTGCTGTGATTTCTACGGATGTTGCTGATTCCTTGCCTTTAAGAAAGCAGGTGAGAGAACAACACTTGGCTCGACTCCATGATTTGAATGAACAGGGCAGGTTGCTGATAGCAGGGCCTCATCCTGCGACCGATGAAGCGAATCCAGAAAAACCTGCATTTACAGGTTCTTTGGTGGTTGCTGAATTTGAAAATTTACAACAGGCTCAGGCCTGGGCTGATGCTGACCCTTATATTAAAGCTGGTGTTTATGAGCAGGTTGTAGTCAAACCCTATCTCAAGGTTTTACCATGAAAACAGCATGTCTTTCTGTTGATTAATGTCAAACTTTGATTTCATCAGATTTGCTATGATAAATGTGGAGTAATAAGTTTTATCAAATATGACAGACAATCAATCACCTCAAAATGAACTGAAACCTTTAGTCGCACCTTGTCGCACGCTACATCCTTTGGCTGCGTTTACTTGGCTTAAAAAAGGCTGGGCAGATTTTAAACAAGTTCCAAAAATCAGTTTGACTTATGGTTTTGTGATGATGTTAATCAGTCTGTTAATTACTTTTGTGGCTTATAAGGCGCATTCGATAGTTTTGGCTATTGCATTAACGGCTGGCTTTTTCTTTTTGGGGCCGATCATAGCCATTGGTTTGTATTCCCTGAGTCGACAAATCAGTAACGGCGTACCTCCATTATTTTTGCGTTGTTTAAAGGAGGGTAAAAAGAATTTGGGTAATGAAATGGTATTATCCTTTATGTTCTTGATTGTGTTTCTGATTTGGGCGAGAGCGGCCAGCATGCTGCATATCTTTTTTCCTTCTCAAAGTGCCATGAATACCAGTGACTGGTATACTTTTCTTGGAATCGGAACATTGGTTGGTGGTATTTTTGCTGCCATTATTTTTTGTGCAGGCGCGTTTTCAATTCCCATGTTAATGGATAGAAAAGTTGACACGGTGACAGCGGTGATAACTTCCATTAATGCGGTATTGAAAAACAAGTTGGCGATGTTGGTTTGGGCAGGTTCAATCATTGCATTAATTGTGATTGGTATTGTTACATTTTATATAGGTTTTGTGGTGTTGCTGCCCGTGGTTGGTCATGCAACTTGGCATGCCTATAAAGACACTATCGATGCCGATGCCTGGGAGCTTGGCCCAGGTTTGGGAGAACCCAAAAAGAAGTCAAGTTATGACAGAATATGAGCAATAAGTAGCCAGAGCTTGAGCCATGTTTGTGGCTGCTATTGGGCAATGATGAAAAAACAAGGACGGTTCTAGCAACTCGGCTTCATTCAGATAAACGGCACCTCTTTCGTCATGCAAAAAATCGAATCTGGCATACAAAGGCAGTTCAAATTTATGGGTGATATATTGCAAACAAGCTTTCGATAAAGATAACTCGGCGGCATTGGGTTCATATACCACATCTGACGCCCCAAAGGTGTCCTGTACTCGATAGTCACCGCTTTGGGGTATTTTACGGATGCCATGGGTAAATTGACCATTGATATATATAACAGAAGTCTCACCGAATGTTTCGACAGTTTTGAGGTAGGGTTGGAGCATCATGTCATATCGGTTCAGCCAATTTGAAAGGTGCTTTTGGGCCATCGCTATCCCTTTTGGGTCATTTTTGAAACGCAAAGTGCCAGCAGAGTCAGCACCAATGACTGGTTTGAGGAAAGCCCACTCGCTGGTCAAAGCATTGAAAACTTTGTCATAATCGATTAATTTTGATTTGTTAAGCCAGACGGTAGGTGCAATGGTAATGCCGAAATCCGCCAATTCTTTGAGATAAAGTTTGTTCTGGTTCCATTTGATGATATCGGCTCGATTAAGTACCTTGGTCCTTGTTGAAACCAAGTTGAGCCATTGATTGAAATCATGTATTTTTTCATGGTAATCCCACACTGTACGCATCAGGCAAACTGTGTATTTTTGCCATTCGGTTGGTTTATCCCAAATACAAATATCGAAGTCTATGTTTTGTTGTTGCAGTGCGGTAAACAGAGGTTGGTCTTCCTTGGCCCCTTGTGGCAGCTTACTGCTGGTGATGATGCTAATTTTCATGTCAATGACTGTTTCTAAAGTTCTATTCTATCGCAGTTGAGCTGTGTTGTTGTGTTTTGAATCCTTATAAGACAGAAACAAAAAAAGGAGACCTAAGCCTCCTTTTTATTATGGATTCTTGAGTGGTGAATTATTGAAATTCAATGCTCCAAGAATCGATGTACCCACCATCACCATTGGCCATGTCGGCTACTTCCAAGCGCCATTGACCCGAAGATTCAGCAGTGCCTGCGTCTAAAGTAACATCCAGCAACAAATCATCACTGCTGTCACCAGAGTTGGTACGGGCATGTAACGTGCCACTTGCTCCATTTGGTGCGTAGATTTTAACCTCAAGGTCACCAACCCATGTGTGTTTAATGTCAGCTTGAACTCTGATTGAGCCAGAAGCACCCGAACGGTTAACGTTGATGTAAGAGTTCACTGTGTTGGCTCCACCGCTGCCGATGGTTACGTTATTAGTGTTCTCGAAATAGTTGTTGCCAGGGTTTCCGCCACCATTGGCCGTGAAGCTACCGGTCAATGTGGTACCACTGTAAGAGCTATATCCACGTAACATGACATGATAAGTGCCAGCTTGTACGTTACTGATATCACATGTTTCGTTATTACCACTCTTATACGGACGACAGTCATAGCTTGAAGTAGTTGGTGCTGAACCAAATTTAACATACATATCAGCATCACCTGAACCTCCACTCATTACAAAACTAAGATCGGTTGCACCGGCAGGCACATCAAGTGTGAAGAATGTTTGTGAACCGGAGGCTCCTGACAGACCAGTTTTAGCCACGCCATTGGTCAATTCACCGTCACCTGGAGTTGGATCTGGATCTGGATCAGTAGGTGCAGTGAAGCTACCAGTCAGTGAGGTTCCACTGTAAGCACTGTAACCATTTAACATGACGTGGTAAGTACCTGCCTGAACGTTACTTATACTACATGTTTCATTGTTGCCACTCTTATAAGGACGACAATCGTAGCTAGAAGTAGTAGGCGCGCTACCAAATTTCACGTACATGTCAGCGTCACCCGAACCTCCACTCAGTACAAAACTTAAACCAGTTGCGCCAGCTGGCACTTCCAGAGTGAAGAAAGTTTGTGAACTGGAAGCTCCAGATAAACCAGTAACTGCGACACCATTGGTTAACTCACCTGGAGTTGGATCTGGATCAGGATCTGGGTCAGGGTTACCACTGCCACCGTAAAAATTATTGAGCAATAAGTTAGGTGACCCTGTTTTGGCATCAGATACTTTATTGGCGATAGCTGCATTTTCGATGGCAGCTTCCACTTGTGCAGGTGTTGCGTTTGGATTGTCATCCAGGTACAAAGCAGCAACACCAGCTACGTGAGGTGAAGCCATTGAAGTACCACTGATGGTGTTTGTGGCTGTGTTGGATGTTGACCAGGTTGATGTAATTGATGAACCCGGCGCGTAAATATCTAAACAAGAACCATAGTTAGAAAAAGATGACCTGGCATCAGAGCTGGTGGTTGAGCCAACCGTAATGGCACTGGCCGCTCTTGCCGGAGAGTAATTACATGCATTACTGTTATCATTACCAGCTGCGACAACCATTGTAACGCCTTGAGAAACAGCAGAGCTAACAGCACTGTCTAAGGCAGAACTGGCGCCGCCGCCCAAACTCATGTTGGCTACAGCAGGTTTAACATGATTAGCAGCAACCCAATCAACACCGCCAATTACACCAGAATTAGAACCTGAACCATCACAACCTAAAACTCGAACAGCGATCAATTTGGCATTTTTAGCTACACCATATGTTGTACTAGCAATAGTTCCTGCAACGTGTGTTCCGTGACCTTGGCAGTCATTAGTGCCATTACCGTCATTAATTGCGGTATAACCTGACTGACCTCTGTTGCCAAATTCATTATGAGTGATTCTTATACCGGTATCAATTACATAGGCATTAACACCCGTGCCATCAGCATCGTAATTATAAGTGTTGTTCAAAGGTAAATTGGCTTGGTCGATACGGTCAAGTCCCCATGTGGCTCCACTCTGAGAACCGCTTAGCTTAATTGTCTGATCAGCTTCTATATAGTCCACTCTGGGGTCTTTTAGTAAAGCCATCACTGATTTTTGTGCTTTGGTATTCAAAACCATACCATTAATGGCAGCAGAATATTGACGTTTCATTTGCCCTTTGGCTTTGGTGGCGATATCCACACCAATTTCCTGAACTGCAGCAGCACGTGCCTCTGCTGGGCGCATATTTGCCATTTGATTGGCTCTTTCATTAACTGCACTGTCCTTGAACACCACGATATAATTATCTGGAATTCTGGTTGGTGAATTGATACCGTGAATTTGACCTTGGTTAGGTAACACAATGCCAGTGACTTGTGCCAATGAAATTTGGCATGTTGTGGCAAGGGTGAGAACGGTTAATGATTTAGAAATTGCGTTCCTTAATTTTATTTTTGGCGAACGCGTGCCAATATCTAATTTTTTCATATTAGATTTACTCTCCTCTATTTTTATGAAACAGATTAAATGATTTAATCTGGCTATACCACGTTGTGTTTTTTATTATTGTGGTCGCTGAACTATATAACAAAACAATGTCAGCCGCTAATGATTATTGGCAAAAAAAGGAAAAAAAGCGTGATGTGGTTCACAAAAAAACTTTATTTAAGCAAAATTATGCGCTTAAAACACTTTAATTCATTGGAGTTTTTTTCGTACGTGAATAAAGTTACGGGATGCGATATATTAGAATAAACTCATATTATATGCGCAAAAATAAACAAATATTACCCCAGTGTACTGTCCGCAACTTTATAATCCGGATCTTCTATCAGATTGATTTCAACCAAATCTCCAGCCCTGGTCAGTAACAATTTACATTCTTGGCTGAGGTGTCGGTAATGTAAGGTTTTACCATTTCTTTCATAGCGTTCAGCGAGGGTATCAAGGGCTTCAATACCTGAATGGTCAAAACACGGGCATTCGCAAAATCCACAATCACATCGTCGGGATCATCTTTGGGTATGAAAATATCCTGAAAGTTGAGGATAGAACCAAAAAACAAAGGGCCGCTGACCAAATAAACTTTTGAGCCATTTTCATCAATATAACTTTCAGCAAATATCCTTTTTGCGCCTTTCCAGGCGAATACCAGTGCGCTGACAATGACTCCGATAATTACAGCAATCGCCAAATCCGCAATCACTGTGATGCCAGATACCAGCACGATGACAAAAATTTCGGATTTTTGTACTTTGGTTATCATGCGCAATGATGCCCATTCAAACGTACCCAAGACAACCATAAACATTAATCCCACCAAAGCCGCCAATGGTACCAACTCAATCCAGGATGAGCCTACTAAAATAAATAGCAACAATGCCACAGCTGCAGTCATACCTGATAATCGGCCGCGGCCTCCTGATTTGATGTTAATCATACTTTGTCCAATCATAGCGCAACCACCCATGCCACCAAAAAAACCATTGGTAAAATTAGCTAATCCCTGTCCAAGACATTCTCTGTTACCATGACCACGTGTCTCGGTAATTTCGTCTATTAAGGTCATTGTTAACAGTGACTCAATCAAGCCTACAGCTGCTAATATCAATGAATAAGGCAAAATAATTTTCAAGGTTTCCAGATTGAATGGAACGGATGGAATAGCAAAGATGGGTAAGCCAGCAGCAATGGTGGCATCAGGATTGCCAGATTCTGAACGAACATAATCAATGACATTGGGTATAGGAATATCAAAGCCAATGACCAAACCTGTGACAATTAAAATTGCTGCGAGCGAAGCTGGAATGGCTCGGGTGAATTTGGGTAAAAAGTGAATAATGAGCATGGTCAAACCGACCATGCCAATCATCCAGTAAAGCTCGGATCCTTGCATCCATTGATGCATGCCGTTGGTGTCAACGATTTTAAACTGCCCTAACTGGGCCAGGAAAATCACAATGGCAAGACCATTTACAAAGCCCAGCATCACCGGATAGGGTACCATCCGAATAAACATCCCGAGTTTGAACACACCAGCAAGCATTTGAAACACACCGGTTAAAACCACAGCGGCAAATAGGTATTGCACACCATGCTCTGCTACCAAAGAAACCATCACTACAGCCATGGCACCTGTTGCGCCTGAAATCATCCCTGGACGACCGCCAAATACAGAAGTAATTAAGCCAACCATAAAAGCCGCATACAACCCAATTAATGGATCCACTTTGGCCACGAAGGCAAATGCCACAGCTTCTGGAACCAGTGCCAAAGCAACTGTGAGACCAGATAAAACATCATTTTTAATGCTGTATCCCATTCTTTTAGAAATCAGATTGAACATATAGAGGTTGGACTTTTAAAAAGAGCCGGGCATGGTAACTCAATGACAATGAATGTCAACCTATAAAGTAGACTTTGTTGTTTTAGGCGTTTTTCTGGTGGTAAAGAGCTGACTTTATGGATTCATCTCATTGATTTTTACGAATTATTAGGATTTCATCATACAGACATATAGAATCATTAATATATTCCCCAAAAAGCAAAATCAAAACAATGAAAAAGTTAGTCACATTTATTCTATTAATCTGGGTAGTTGCCTTACAGGCCTCAGATAATGATAAACGCCCCAGTTGGTCTCAAGGCTTGCCTGAAAAGAAAGATGCGCCAGAATTTAATAAGCCAGATTTTGAAATGGATACCCTTGAAATAGAACGGCCTACTTTTGATACCGACTTGATTAAACCTCAAGTTGAGTATTCTGAGGACGTCGAAGTCGTGGTGTCCAAATCGGCTGACACTTCACAAAAACAGTCTGATATAGTAGCACAAGAAGTTTTATTGCCCTCATCCAACCAACAAGGAGGTACAAGTGAGGTCGCAGACAAGGTAAATGAAAATATAGTTCAAACTGAATCTGTGGTTGAGGAACAAAAACACGTCGTTGAAACGGCTAAAACAGTCGCATCTGATTCGCAAGAACCAAACTATAATGAAGTTGAAAGTATTTCAGAGAAAAGTGAATCATTAATCAACCCAGAAAATAAGTTCTATAATTGGGAGATAACCAGACAGCTGCCAATTGAGGTGTCATCGAGAATTTTAGACAAACAAAGCAGCGTTTTGTTGAAAATATTCATTAATGCCAAAGGTGATGTGATTGCGGTTGAGCCTGTTTTGAATGATACACCACAGTCATTGGTGAACCTGGCAGAAAGATCTATCAAGCGCTGGAAATTTGTTTCCCCTCAATCACTCGGGTTCAAGCAGCAAGTGCTGTCCAGGGTTTTTAAGGTTGCATTATCAGAAAAAAGCTGATTGTTTAGGATTAGGATTGCTTGTATGTTTTTAAAAAATCAGCAAGGCGATTGAGTGCATCTTCCAATACTTCAATCTGTGGTAAATAAACCAGCCGGAAATGGTTGGGTTCTGGCCAATTAAAAGCGCTGCCGTGGACCAGTAAAATGTGCTTGTCTATCAACAGATCCAGGATAAATTGTTCGTCATTGGTGATGTTAAATAGTTTCGTGTCAATCTTTACAAAGCAGTATAAGGCGCCTTTGGGCAGCGTGGTTGATAAACCTGGTGTGGCATTGATCATTTCGTGTGCTAGTAGCCTTTGCTTATTCAATCTTCCGTCACCATTAACCAAGTCAAGAATAGATTGTTTACCACCCAAAGCTGATTGAATGGCGTATTGGGTTGGAACATTGGCGCATAAACGCATGGATGAAAGAATATTTAAGCCGTCCAGGTAATCTGTGGCATGTTTTATGTTACCAGAGATTACCATCCATCCAGTTCGATAGCCTGCCACTCGATAGGTTTTTGATAAGCCATTGAAAGTCACAAACATCAAATCATCAGCCATCGAGGCTATTGAAGTGAAAGGGGTGTCATCATATCGGATTAATTCATATATCTCATCGCTGAAAATAATCAGTTGATGTTTCCGTGCCAGTTCGATAATTTGTTGAAGTATTTGTCTGGAATAAACAGCACCGGTTGGGTTATTGGGGTTAATCAATACAATCCCGCGGGTGTTTGGCGTTATTTTTGCTTCGATATCATTCATATCTGGAGCCCAGTCGTTATCCTCGTCACACAAATAATGAACCGCTTTCCCACCGGATAAATTAACAGCAGCGGTCCACAAAGGATAATCAGGCGAAGGAATCAACATTTCATCACCGTCGTTCAGCAAGGCCTGCATGGTCATGACAATCAGTTCACTGACTCCATTACCAATGATGATGTTATCAATATCCAGGTTTTTAATTTTTCTTTTTTGATAATATTGATAAATGGCGACTCGTGCAGGGTAAATCCCTTTGGAATCACAGTATCCTTCAGCATCAGTGATGTTGTGAATGACATCACGAACGATGTCATCCGGTGCGTCAAAGCCAAATGGAGCTGGATTGCCGATATTGAGCTTGAGTACTTTCTCGCCTTGTTCTTCAATGCGTTTGGCGGCATCAAGAACAGGCCCGCGTATGTCATAACAAACACCTTTCAGTTTGCTGGATTTTTTTACATTCATTATGCTGTTATGCTTTGTTGGACTGCTAATTTCAGAGCAGGTTTTACATCGTGTGCGAAAAAAGGGCTATTGTAATACTTAAAACAGACATTGCAAAAAAATCTTTCTCAAGGGGAAATGATCTTAATCCAACCGTTATCAACGGCTTTTTTCAGGTCATTGAGGTATTGACTGAAAACCATGTCGCAGGCAGGTTGCATGATGACATAACCCTGCCATTGATCCCTACCATTATCTTTGGCTTGATAGAGTGCTTTATCTCCTAATTGAATGGCTTTTTCCATTTGCGAAATCTTATCGATTTCCGGGTTAAAGTGCGGTAAATAAACAAAACCGACTGAACAGCTCAGCATAATCTCTTTATCATCCTTAAATTTGATGTTTAGGGTGCGACATTTTTTGATGATGTGTTCTGCAAGCTTGTTAATGGTTTGAATGTCTGCTTGTGGACAAATGATGATGAACTCTTCACCACCCCATCTGGAAACGGTGTATGTACTGTCTGCTGTTTTTTTCAGCATTTGAGAAAAAGTTTTCAATACACGATCACCAAAATCGTGGCCAAACTCATCATTCACTTTTTTAAAGTAATCCAAATCAATATTAATAAAGCCTAATGGCAGAGGATTAGCAGATAGGCTGATTTGTTCTAAAACTTGCTGGACATGATGCCGATTGGATAAACGTGTGAGATTATCGTGATTTGCTAGCCAGTCGAGACCTTCATTCAACTCTTCCAATTGTTTGGTTCTCTCTTGCACAGTTTGTTCCAATGCCATGGCATGTTGATTGTTACGCCAGTTACGGTAAATCAAATATGCTACCGCAGCCATAATCGCCAAGACTACAAACCAAGCAGTTTTCCAAAAAGGCGGCGTCACTGAAAAACTGAACTGGGCTGGATTGGGGTTCCAGTTACCGTTACCAATCTTGGCCGTTACTTGAAATAAATAGTCACCGGCAGCCAGGGAGTTAATTTGTATTTCGTTTAATCTGGTTTCTCTCCAGGGGGTGTTTTCATCAGTGGCCAGCCGATAACGGTAGATAATATCAGGAGCCCGTTGAAAACTGATGGCAGTAAAAGTGAAGTTCAAGTTGGTGTTTTGTTCTTTGATGGTATTACTGTTATCTAGCGGTAAAATTTTTAATTCATTCATCACTTTCAGTAGATGTACGGGTGGTGGTGATGCCGAACCAGGCTTAAAGTCAGCATCAAATTTACTGATGCCCTTGCCAGTTCCAAACCATAGGTTTCCATCGGGATCTTTAAATCCTGCGCCCCGATTAACCAAATCAAAGACCAAACCCTCACGTGAGGTAATGACAGTAAAATTTTCTCCATCAAAAATGGCTACACCTCGACTGGTTCCCACCCAAATCTCACCATTCTTTCCCGGGAGAATGGCTGTGGAATTATTATGTGGCAGACCTTCAGCGGTTGTCCATGTGGTGAATTTTTGACCGTCAAACGAGCTGAAACCATCATTGGTAGCGAGCCATAACAAGCCATTTTTGTCCTCAAATATGTCATTGATAAAATTAGCGCCCAGCCCATCATCTGTTGACCAGTTAATGAATGCTCCATCTTTAAGTAAGGATAAGCCGTTGGAAGAAGCCAGCCACAGACCGCCATCATGGCTTTCAAAAACTCGATTAATCCTGTTATCGGGTAAACCATCACTGGTAGAATAACTTCTGATAATACGGCCATTTTTATAGTGATCTAAACCATTGTTTGTACCAATCCACAAAGAACCATCCTGAGATTTAATGATGTGATAGATCACTGGGCCGGATAGACCTTCATCGGTATGAAGTTTAATATATTCGCCATTTTTGATATAGGTAATGCCATGTAGTGTACCAAACCAGGGATTGCCTTCCTGATCTATGATGGCGGTCAGTACTTTGTTATGACTTAAACCATCTTCAGTGGTGATGTGCTTCATTTTTCCATCGCACAACAAACTAACGCCATCGCCATTGGTGCCAATCCAGATACAACCGTTGTTATCCTGTATAATGGCGTAGACATTAGGGTTGGGCATATTGCTTTGTGCTTTCCAATTTGTCACATTGGTCGCGCTTAATCTGGCTATACCACCACCGTAAGTACCAAACCACAGATTTTTTTCGTTGTCTTCAAAAATATGATTGATGCTGTTATCTGGAAGGCCATTACTCATATTCAAGTGTTGTAGTAATTTTCTGTTTTGATCAAATTTGTAGGCACCAAAATCCCTGGAACTGACCCAAACATTAGACTGGCTATCCAATGATATTGAGTTGATGGACTGTTCAGATATATCAACTTCAAACTCTAGAGGAGTGAATTCGTTACCGTTCAAACTGGCAATACCTTGTCTGGTTCCAATCCAAATGTTACCATCCTCGTTTTCAAACAAGGTGCGCACTTCTGAGGATAAGCCCGTAAGCTGATAAATTTGATGTTGTTGGTTATTTGTTTTGATAACTTGCTTGGAATCACCAGACCATACCTGACCTTGTCGATCAATTAATAAACTTCTTACTCGGTCACTTGGAAATCCTGAGTCATTATCAAAAACTTCAATGATGCTTGGCGTAGGCTCAGGGTTAATGTGTACCAATCCCATCCCATAAGTGGCTACCCAAATAGTACCATCGGGAGCTTCTTTGACCATTCTGGCTGATACGTGTGAGGGCCATTGTGCTGGGCTGAAAGACTGAAACTGATGACCGTCAAACCAGGCTAACCCTGCTTCAGATGCGGCCCAAAGCGTGCCGTCTTTGGATTTAAGTAAATCCCTCACCAGGTTATGAGGCAAACCGCTGGAGCGGTTATAAGTCCAAAAGCGACTGCCATCAAAGCGGTTAATTCCTGTTCGGGTAGTCATCCATAAAAATCCCTGATTGTCTTGTTCGATGTCGAAAATAACCATGTCTTCCAGGCCATCAGAAATACTGAGATTTGCATAGGGAAGCTCTTGAGAAAAACTGTATTGCGTGGAAAAAAAAGAGAGGCAGCAAAACAACAATATAACAATGACTTGTTTGTTGTTTTTTTTATCTGACTTTATAAATAAACTCACTATTCCTCTTATTAAATTGATATCCTTTTATCATCATACCACTGATGAAATTACGCATCAAATGAATTAATAGCCCCTGCCAGTTAATTCATTTGAAATACCCCTTTGGGTCAAATAATAGGTGGCAAAAGAGCCTAGCCAGTGACCTCCTGCATAGTGTTCTCCTGTGACTGATGACAGACCTGCTTGGGCGTGGGCATCAGCTTGGTTCATTAGTATTTGGCGCCGTTTATCCTTTTCTGGCAGTGTAAATGCAATACCTTCTAGCATCCAGGCACGTGCTAGGTTCAACCCATCCAAATGTGCCAGTTTGCCATCTGCTCGATCTGTAACTTGAGCTACTGATAACCAATTTGAACCGTGTTTAATCAGTGGTAGAAACTTTTTCAACCAAGCTGAAAATTCTTTTTGAATCAGTACGCGCCTCATCAAATCGGCTTCTGCTAAACAAGGGGAGAGGAAATCATGTCCAGAAGGTTCATAATCAATAGGGCAATTTCTATCATTGAGGTATAAACGCTTGATGTGCTTATCCAATAAAGACTGAAAAACCACATCACCGGTTGCCTGGGCATAGTCATAAGCCAAACCAAAAGCAAAAGCTGTCTGACTGTGTTCTCCGCTTCGAATCGGGTAAGCGAGTTTGGGAATCCACTGGGAGAAAGTTTCCACCACATGAGTTTTCAATGGCTCCATTCTTTGCAGCCATTGTTGGGCTTGTGGGTGTTGCCAGTCGTGAAGTTCAGTATACAACTGCAATAACCAGGCCAATCCATAAGGTCGTTCAAAACCTGACCTGCCAGCTTGTTGAAAATAACTCAGCTCGGCATCAAATCCTTCTTTTGTGAAATGCGCATCAAGTCTATTAATAAATTCTGCTGATTTCTCGTGATTAGGAAACAATTTTGCCGCTCTGGCTAATAACCAGTGTCCATGAACTGATGAGTGCCAATCAAAACACCCAAAAAAAACCGGATAAAGTAGGCTGGGTGGTTTGGCATCTTGATCATCGTTCAGCACGTGTTTGACCGAATTAGGGTATTCTTGATCAAGACATGTGAGTGCCAGTTCAGCCACTTTCATTAATTTTTCAGCCGGTTCAATGGTATGATTTTGACTTCCATGGGATGTTCTTCTCAGTAGCCAGTTTTTTTCACCCAGCATCACTTGCAAAGGTTTTAGGCCCAACTGCTGACGATTTTTATTCACAGTGTCAATTGATTTCACAGGGTATAGTGACATGTTGTTGGTATTTGATTCAATCATCAAGTACCCGTACTTTTGGGGCCGATCTTGTTGCATGAGATGATGATCATACATTTCCGCATACCAGGATGCTGGTATGTTGTTGCCTACTTCTTGGGCAATCATCGGTAAATAACGTGCTTGTTGTTCAGAATCAGTTCGTTTGAACAATATCATGGCAATTTTGGCTGGGTTTTCTCCTACATCGTTTATGCCAGGCCAGTGCCCCAGCTGTTCCACTACCTCTTGAAGCATGGTTTGATTTTGTTCATCAAGTTGCTGTTGGCTGGCTTCTAATTGTTTGATTAAGGCGTGATTGGCCACAGCGTCTTGCTTTAATTGATTGAGCTGGTGACGATGTTTCTGATCATTATGTAAAGCCTGTACCAGATAGTTTTGAGCAGTATCAGCATAAGAGACATTCATGATCTGCCATAACAATACTAAGGCATAATAGGTACGTGTTTTCATTCGCCTACTATCTCATATATATTTGATGTACTCAACCTCTGGGATTGTACTTAAAGGGTACTGATGAAGTTTTTAATGTCCAGGTCGGTAGTTATGTCCAACAAAGTTACTTGAGTTGATTCATCAGATTGGCTGTAAACATCGTCAAAGATTTGTTCACTGATGATTTCATCTTCATGTTTTACAATGATTACCGTCAATTGATCAATGGTTAAATCATCTTGTTTTCGACGTTGTTCAAGTTCATAATAACCATTGATTGAGTTGATTTCATAAGGATTAATGACATAAGTCAGGTGCTCAACAAAAATGGTGCTGCTACATAGGGTGTTTGACAAATGAGAAAAGCGAATGTGTGGTTGTGCATTGTTCAGTTCATTCATACGTTGACATAAGTCTTTAGCGACTACATCAGGTTTACATGCTATATGTATGGTTAAAGCACTTTTGTTTTGATCAAGTGAATCATTATTGATGGCCAATTTGAGTTTGTTGCTGGCAAGATTAAGCTGCTTAACCATTTCATGTTCATTAAAACTCAAACGAAATTGATCAATGGGTTCTGGTTTAAGGTTAGGTGAGCTGTCATACAACTCAAAAAAAATATCAGTACTGCTTGAATTTTGTTGGTGAGTTGCCACCACATTGGCCTCGCTGATGTTGTCAGTGATGCTCCAAATGTCTTTGAGCCTTCCCGCAAAAATATTGGTATAGGCTTTGAACCGGTTGATATGGATTCGATGGATACCTCTGAAATAAACTTTAGGGCCTGTTTGGCTTGCTGCAGCTTTTTTAGTATTCGTTTTTAATGCAGAAAAATAACGCATCTGAAAACCCTCATGCACTTTTGATTTAAATAAAGTTTATCTAACTAACAGGTAAAATATAAAAATATTTTTGTTAACAAGTGTGAATTGGTTATTGATTAAGTATCAAAACCACCATAACACCAGTGATACTTATCACAGCACCAATCATCTTTTGTTTGTTGATTGGTTCCTTGAGAATTAGCCAACCCAGTAACAAAATAAAAATAGAAGCGGTTTCATTTAAAATAGAAGCCACTGAAGCAGACGTGTATTTATAGCCGGCGACCCATACCATGGTAGATAGGTATTGTCCTAAAATTGCTCCGAATAGCAGCCAGTATTTGCCTTTTGATTTTAAAATGCCCAGTGGATTGATGCTTTTTCTCAGGACTAAGTTAAATAAGAGCATGGTTACGACACCACCGATGGTTCGTATGATGATAATCCAAAAAAAAGGAATTTCGGTGGTGATTGGTTTGATAATAACGATACCCAGTGCGGTGAAAAACACACCCAAAGCAGCAAATACAAAGCCCGTGATGGGGGGATGTTCAACAGTTAAAGATTTCTTACGATAGCTGATGACAATCACCCCAATCAACACCAAAGCCATGCCCATTATTTGCAACGAGTTTAATCTTTCGCCTAAATAGAGGAATGACAACATAACCACAAAGGGACTGTAAAGACTACCTGTCAGTCCAGTAAGTCCAGCCCCAATCAGCTGTAATGCCCGCAAGTAAAACAAGTCAGCTAACATGATGCCAAAGAAACCACTGATTAATAAAAGAAACCAATCTTTTCCAGTGATTTGAGGAACAATGAACCCGTCTGTGAAATAAAGGGTGGGTATCATCAACACCAGTGTCAAACAAATTTTTGACAGATTCATGGTGCTGACATCAATGGTATCACCTGCCTTACGATAGCAAATTACCGCGAAAGCCCAGAGTAAGGCGCACAGCAGCGATAAAAATTCACCCAAACCAATCATTAAAATCAAGGATACAAAGAATTGTCCAGATTGTAAGCGAAAATAACTGGCTTTATTCGTATAATTATCCCTTTGTTGAATTTGAGGAAGACAATGAAGCCAATGAAACCCTTACTGACCTTGTTGCTGTTCACCGTTTTTGCGGTTCTAGCGGAAGATAACAAAGAATCCGAAAAATGGGACGTTAATAATGCCCCAGGTGAAAAGAAAATAGTGGGTATTGATACCACATCAGGGACCTGGATGAATGTGGATGTCAGCCCAGATGGTCGCTTAATTGTATTCGACTTATTGGGTGATATTTATACCATGCCGTTCAAAGGTGGTGAGGCCACCAACATCACCAATTCGATGGCTTGGGATATGCAGGCACAATTTTCACCCGATGGCAGTCAATTGGTTTTTACTTCAGATCAGGGTGGTGGTGATAACATTTGGATCATGAATCTGGATGGTTCTGATGCCAAAGCAGTCACCGATGAGAAATTTCGATTGCTGAACTCACCTTCATGGTCTCCTGATGGTAATTACATCATCGCACGCAAGCACTTTACTGGTATGCGCTCGCTGGGTGCTGGTGAAATCTGGATGTATCACAAAACCGGTGGTAAAGGTGTACAGCTGAATAAACGACCCAATGAGCAAAAAGACCTGGGTGAGCCAGTTTATACACCAGATGGTAAATACGTATTGTTCTCTCGTGATTCCACTCCTGGCAAATACTTTGAATATTCCAAGGATTCAAACAACCAAATCTATGAAATTTTTGCCCTGGAATTAACCACAGGTGAAATCAAGCCTTGGGTCTCAGGTCCGGGTGGTGCCGTCAGACCCACGCCCTCTCCTGATGGAAAATCATTGGCTTTTGTCAGACGTATACGTAACAACACAGCCTTGTTTATTCAGGATCGAGACAGCGGAGCTGTTAAGCCCATCTACAATAATCTTGAACGTGACATGCAGGAAACTTGGGCGATTCACGGCGTGTATCCAACCATGTCGTGGACGCCAGACGGGAAAGGCATCATCTTTTATGCCAAAGGTCAAATCCACCACATTGATGTGGCTTCTGAGGAGGTAAGTAATATTCCATTTCATATCAAAGATCAACGCGAAGTCAGGGCAGCCGTCACAGTTAAAAATGAGGTGTCTCCTAAAAAGTTCAATGCAAAAATGTTGCGCTGGCTAAAATTATCTCCTCAAGGTAATTTGGTGGTGTTTCAGTCATTGGGACATATCTATACGGTAGGTCTCAAAAATGGGCAAATGCAAGGCAAACCAAAGCGTCTAACCAGCCAGAATGAATATTTTGAATTTTTTCCTGAATTTTCAGCCGATGGTGAACAAATTGTGTACACCACTTGGCATGATGAAAAATTAGGTACGGTACGACTCTCCAACTTAAAAGGAAAATCAAAAGTAGTTTCAACCAAACCAGGACACTACAGTAACCCAGTGATATCAAATGATGGTAACACTGTGGTTTTTGAAGCGGGATCTGGTGGCTATCTGACTTCACCACTATACTCACATGACACGGGTCTGTTTGCGGTAAATTTAAAATCAGGCCAACAAATCAAATTAGCAGAAAGTGGCAGTAGCCCATTTTTTACTGCTGACAATTCGCGTGTTTTTTATTCTGGAACATCAGTTTCAGGTGAGGTGATAACCACCCAATTAAACTCTATGGATTTATCCGGAAATGATCAGCAAAAGCATTATCAGGGTGAGTGGATTACACAGTTTCAAGTCTCACCAGATGAAAAGTGGTTGGCATTTGTGCAAAATTTTCAGGTTTATGTCACACCGTTTATTCGTAATGGTCAACACATCAGCACTGGATCAGGTGCCAGTAATCTACCTTTAAAGAAATTCTCAAAGCATGCGGGTGATTACATCAGCTGGAACAAGTCGTCGAATGCCCTAAGTTGGTCAATGGGAGCCAATTTATATGAGCAAAAGTTATCCGAACAATTTGACTTTTTAGGTGGTGAAATCAAGGTGGGTGAATCAAAAGATGATGCGAAAGTAGAACCTGAGGTAACGACCACACACATCACTTTTGAAGTAAAAACAGACATTCCTAAAGGAGCTGTGGCTTTGGTAGGCGCTAAAATCATTACCATGGAAGAACAAGATGGTGAACCTTTGGTGATAGAGAACGGTACGGTTATTGTTGATAGTAATCGTATCATAGCTGTTGGTTCAGCCGATGAAATCAATGCCCCAATCAGCGCTGAAACCATCGATGTTTCTGGTAAAGTCATCATGCCCGGATTGGTTGATGTACATTGGCATGGCCCCTATGCCAATGGCCAAATTACACCGCAAACCAACTGGAATGCTTATGCCTCATTGGCCTTTGGTGTGACTACAACTCACAATCCATCAGCAGATACCGCTGCTGTTTTTTCAGCAGCAGAGATGCAACGTGCGGGCCAAATCGTTGCGCCTCGCATTTATTCTACAGGAACGATTTTGTATGGTGCGACTCATTACTTCACGGCCAAAGTTGATTCTTTGGATGATGCTGTTGGACATTTGGAGCGCATGAAAGCCGCTGGTGCTTTTTCTGTTAAATCATACAACCAACCCAGACGGGATCAACGCCAACAAGTATTGGAAGCGGCTCGCCAAACCGGTTTGATGGTGGTTCCAGAAGGTGGTTCTTTGTTTATGCACAACATGACCATGGTGATTGATGGTCACACTGGAATAGAACACTCGATTCCTGTTGGTGCCATTTATGATGATGTCAAACAGTTGTGGTCAGGTACCGAGACTGCTTATGTTCCCACTTTAGGCGTTGGATATGGTGGTATTTGGGGTGAAAAGTATTGGTACGATACCACAGATGTGTGGAAACATCCTTTGTTGAGCAAATATGTGCCGAGCAACATCCTTGAGCCGGTTTCAGTTCGCAGAACCAAAGCACCTTTGGAAGACTACAACCACTTCAACAATGCTCGGGTGGCTACTGAGTTGCAGAATGAAGGTGTAGATGTCTTATTAGGTGCCCATGGTCAACGTGAAGGTCTGGCAGCCCATTGGGAAATGTGGATGTTTGCGCAAGGCGGTATGTCTCCCTGGAACGTCATCAAAGGCAGCACCATAGATGGCGCAAAATATATAGGTATGGATGATCAACTGGGCTCCATCAAAGCCGGTAAGCTGGCAGATTTGGTGATTCTGGATGCAGATCCTTTAGAGGATATTCAAAACTCAGACAAAGTCAGTCATGTGATGATTAATGGACGCCTGTATGAATCAGCTACCATGAACCAGGTGTATCCTGAAAAAGTAACCCGTCCGAAGTTTTATTTTGAACAATAAACTTTCATGAATACTGAAGAATATCGAAAACAGTTCAGAAAAGAGCACATACCCAGTTGGTACATTGGGTATGTGCATTTGACTTTTACTGTGCTAGTTTCGGTGTTTATCATTGGCTGGGGAGTGGGACAACTCAATAGCATCCAATGGTATGAGTGGCTGATTGTGCCTGTGACTTTTGTGTATGCCAATTTGATGGAATACCTTGGACACCGGTACGTGATGCATGTGCACCGAAAAGGGTTTAAGCAAATTTATGTCAGGCACAGTAAACAACATCATCGGTTTTTTACCGATAAAAACATGCCATTTGAAGGACATCAGGATTATAAAGTGACCTTGTTTCCCATCTTATTGGTGGTGTTCTTTTTTGGACTGTTTGGCGTCCCTATGTGGTTTTTGATTCAGTACTTTCTGGGTGATAACATGACTTGGTTGTTTGTGATTGTGGCCGTTGCTTATTTCTTAAATTATGAAATTTTTCACTTTGCTTTTCATTGTCGCGAAGATTCCTGGTTGATGAAAATCCCCGGATTCAAAAAAGTCAGAACTTTACACTTACACCACCATGTACCAGAACTGATGTCCAAATACAATTTCAATATCACTTATCCCATTGGTGATTGGATTTTTGGCACTTATTATTCATCTCACAACAAAAACAACAATCATGCTTAAACTCTACACATACTGGCGCAGTACTGCGGCTTATCGCGTGCGCATTGCATTGAACCTCAAAGGCTTGGATTATGAACCGATTCCTGTTCACTTGGTGAAAGATGGTGGCGAACAACATAAACCAGAATACAAAGAGGTGAATCCGCAAGGTTTGGTGCCTGCTTTGGTGACTGAAGGTGGTGAAGTGATTAATCAATCTATGGCCATCATGGAATATTTGGAAAGCACCTATCCAGAGATTGCCATTATGCCAGTCGATGTGCTGGGGCAGGCAAAGTGTCGCTCTATGGCACAAATGATTGTTTCAGACATTCATCCATTGAATAATTTGCGGGTGTTACAAATGTTGAAAAAGAGCTGGAATCAGACGCAAGTTGATGTTTGGTATGCGCACTGGATTCATGAAGGCTTCAAAGCGTTGGAACAAATGCTGACTGGTTCTAAATTTAGTTTTATGAATGAGCTGTATCCCTGTATTTCAGATATTTGCTTGGTGGCGCAAATTTACAACGCCAATCGTTTTAATGTGCCGCTGGATAACTATCCGCGGTTGTTGGAAATCAATCAACGCTGTTTGGAGTTGCCTGCCTTTATAGCAGCTGCCCCTGAGGCTCAACTGGGAGAAATAGACGCATGAAATTATTGCCAATAAATGAAGCTGGTTTGATTGAAGACCTGAATGACACAGATTATGAGTCTTTACCTGAAATGGTACAGCAGTTAAATAATCAAATGGTTGATTTTTATGCTTCAGAGGGTTTTCATGCTCCCTGGATTGGCTATGCTTCTCTGATTGATGGTCAAATTGTTGGAGGAGGTGCTTTTAAATCAGCTCCTGTAAATGGTCAGGTTGAAATTGCTTATTACACATTACCAGAGTTGGAAAATCAGGGTTATGCCACAGCCACTGCTCAAGCATTAATCGATTTGGCGATTCAAACCGACGAAGAACTGACCATCGTGGCACAAACATTACCTGAAACCAATGCTTCAAATCATCTTTTACAGAAACTGGGATTTAACTTCCATGATGTGGTTGATCATCCAGAAGATGGTCCGGTATGGGAATGGCACTTGTTTTGAAATATCAAGTGAAGCAAAATCGGCTGGACGTTGGCAATCCAAGAAATGAATGAGGGTAAAAAGGGACCGCTGGCGGATCGCCAGCACAAATAGTCACAAAACAACAAAGCTTAGGTCTTAGGTGCTGGTCATGAATCAAAACAACCATTATGATGTCATCATTCTCGGTGCAGGTGCCGCTGGTTTGATGTGTGCTTTGATAGCGGGACAGGGTGGCAAGCGGGTGTTGGTACTGGAAAAGTCCAACAAGCCGGGTAAGAAAATCCTCATGTCAGGTGGGGGGCGTTGTAACTTCACCAATTTGAATACCAGCCATGATAACTTTCTGTCGGCCAATCCACACTTTTGTAAATCAGCATTGAGTCGCTTTACTCCTTGGCACTTTCTTGACTTGGTGAACAAGCATCATATTCCTTATCATGAAAAAGAACTGGGACAATTGTTTTGTGACCATTCTTCCAAAGACATTTTGAACATGTTACTGGATGAATGTGCTGAAGGTGGTGTTGAGATTAAGCTGAATGTGACAGTGGCTGATGTTGACGTACAACAGCAAGTAACCATCACAGCCGATGGTGACCAATACATTTCCAATGCTTTGGTGATGGCCACAGGTGGCTTATCAATTCCAAAAATGGGTGGTTCAGGATTTGGTTATGAGTTGGCCGAACAGTTGGGCTTGAACGTTTTACCCAGGCGGGCAGGCTTGGTTCCCTTTGTTTTTACTGATCAACACAAAAAGCTACTTGCCAGCCTTTCAGGGGTTTCGATTCCAGTTGCGGTAACAGTCAAGGAATCCTCAAATAAACAATCGTTCAAACATCAAATGCTGTTCACCCATCGGGGCTTAAGTGGACCAGTCATGTTACAAATTTCCAGCTATTGGCAACAAGGTAACCACTTGCAAATTGATTTATTGCCCGATAGCGATGGATTTGATTTACTCAATCAGCTGAACCCATGTCCGCAGGTTATTTTTACCACCGCTTATGATGAATATGCCATCAAGGCTTTTGAGCAAAATGCTTTGGATTATTTGTTAAAGCCAATCAATGAAAAACGGTTTAATCAGGCGCTGGAAAAAGCATTGCAACAACCGCAGTCAGTTAACAACTCAATCATTGACCACAAAATTTTCGTCAAGGACAATGACCAATGTTGGTTGGTTGATATACAAAAAATCCGCTATTTTGTCAGCCATGGTAATTACACGCAGTTGTTTTTTGATGAGCACCATCCAATGGTTTACCGCTCATTGAACCAAATTGAACAAAGGCTACCAGTCAATCAATTCTTTCGCGTTAATCGCAGTCACATCATCAATATCAACTTTGTTAAGCATATTGAAGCCTATGGACAAAGTGGCCTGTTATTGACCATGGATGATGATACAGAAATAGACGTATCCCGGCGCCATGCCAGCCATTTAAAACAGGCGTTGAGTCTTTAAAAAGTACTGACTGACAGTTGCTCTATTTGGGCTGATTTAATTTGTTCTACAGCTTTAACCAAGTCATTGACCTTGATGGATTTATCGGCCATTAATTGGGCTGTTAGATTTTCATTTGCCGCCCTCATCTGTGACAACCTGGCTTCTATTCCGTCCAAAGACACCGCTTGATTGTTGATGCTAAAACCATCCTGTGCCAATTTAATCAATGCCATATTGGTCACATCGGCCGGTTCACTGGATTGCATGGTGCGACTGATGGCGATACCAGACTCTTTCACAAAAGAAGTGGTGACAATAAAAAAGATTAGCATGATAAATACAACATCCATCATCGGGGTGATATTGATTTCTTCGTTTGATTCAGCCGTTCTCAAAAATTTTCGCATAATGATTTCCTGTTGTTTAATGATTGTGACTCACACTTAATCATTTAGTTCATAAAGATGGGCTTTGACGTGTGGTATTATCTGAGTTCATGGTCATGGCTATCAGTACAATCAACACCCACACAACATGAAATCGACTTGGTTCAATTATCTCAAAATCGGCGAAAAACCCGGCAAAATACCTGAGTTGGATGGCATCAGAGCCCTGGCTATTTTATTGGTGGTGTTCCATCATTTTGCGACCTACTATCAAGAGTATCACCATTCTTTTTTCAAAAACGCAATCCCTGAAATTTGGCAACAAGCCATGTTTAATGGTTGGTTAGGTGTTGATTTGTTTTTTGTTCTCAGTGGCTATCTGATTTTTCACCACCTGAGCACAGGCTATGCAAAGCCCAATCACCGCTTGGCTTTTGGACGGTATGGCCTGAAAAGAGTTCTGCGGACTTTTCCTCTTTACTTTGCCATGATTGGTTTGATTGTTTTTGGACTCATTCCGTATTACAAGACCGTGTATAGCTACAGTGACCTGCTGGTTCATATGGTCTTTTTGCAGGATTATTTGGGCGCTCATTTACTTACACCTATGTGGTCATTGGCTACTGAAGAAAAGTTTTATTTGTTAGCACCTTTGCTTTTGTTTTTACTTCGTTGGCCTTTATCACGAAGTGTTGCTTTGTTGTTGGTGATCGTTGTATTTATCACCTTATTGAAGTCATTGATGATGCATCAAACTGATGTCAGCCTTAATGCCATCAGTTATTTTGAACTTTTCCGAGCCCCTTTCCATTATGCCATTACTTCAATTCTAATAGGCGTGTTGGTGGCCATAATCAGTCAAGGCTCTACAGTCAAAGCGCAGCCTACTCTGTTTTGGGTGTCAGTTTTGGGAGCATTCGGCATTTTGTGTTGGGCCAATCTTTATCAAGCAGAAAATTGGCACCTTTTAAATGGCCTCCATTTATTGATGGTTTTAATGTTTGGCTTAATGATTTGGACCGCTGTTCAGTTCAGTGGTGCCCCTTGGCTTAAGTGGCTTACGGGTCGAACTTTGCGCACCATTTCGGTACTTTCATATGCTTGGTACCTCGCCCATTACACCGTTTTGCCCTGGGTCTATCGATTACATCGTGGGTACATACGATCAGAAGAACCGTGGATTCACACCCTGTCTTTTTTAGCAATCTACGTAGGCATTTCTTTGCTTTTCAGCCTGTTTTTGCACTACCTGATTGAAAAACCTTTTTTGCTTTGGAAGGATAGGGTTTAAGCCTAAGCGAGCACTTTCTGTTGATATTCAACAAATTAATGCCAAGCTGTTCAAGAAATTCAATGCGCCTATCAGTTTAAGATATCAGCACTTGTATGCTCGTTAAAACCAGTTTTTGGTGATAGTCGAATACATAATGTCATTATTTATCAAAGAGGTCATTATGCTTAGTTATTTGAACAATTTGTGGGTCATTTTGGGTTTGTTAATCATTGTTGGCTTCTTTGTATTCAGATTTTTAATCAATACCCAACGCATTGAGAACTTACCTGGTTTTTTTGATACCCCCACTGGATCATTCTTACTTACCAAGGGATATACTTTAGGAATGCTACTGATAATTTGTGGTGTGTTTATTCAATACAATGCGCGTACCAAGGCAGAACAACAACATGCCCAAATGATGATTGCCACAGAGTACCGTGCTAATATTGAAGTTATTCAATCATTAACTGAAAACATACAAAATTTAATTGACTCTCATAAGCAGATCACTGAACGTCTGTATTCAGAGGACAATGACATACTGGCGATTCTGTTCCCTGTTGAATCACTCCAAAATGAAGTGGCTACACCTGTTAATAAAGTGGTTGAAAGTGCATTCAAAAAACTCAAAGACTCAGATCTGTTGAACAATCTGGCGGCTATGGAAAAATTCAATTCTTTCAAAAGCAACTTCAAACCATTTATCAATGAGCATATCAATGAACTTAAGGCCATGGAAGACCCAAACAATATCCAATATTCCATCAAGCAACCTTATTGGGATGCCTACAAAACTATTTTTTCAGACATAGGCGGTAAAAATTCGGCTGAAATTTCTTCGAGTATTGAGCAAATGAAGCAATTTCGAGTGGAGTATCTGGCCGTACTCAAACAAGCAGAAACTTATTTCAATCAAGTCAAAAGTTTTGTTGGTCGAGACAGCTTCATCAGCAACGGCGATATTTATGAAACCATCAAATTGGAACGGGAAAGCCTGCAACGACTGAATCAGTTTTATAGCGAACTGGAAGCACTGAGTCAGGCTGCTGCGACTACTTTAAGCCATATACAGTGAGTGTTTTCGATCAGTGAAAATCTGTTTTATTCACTCAGCTCCAACCATTCCATTTCATACTCATCCAGCTCGGTTTTGAGTTGGGTGGATTGATCCAGTAGTTTTTGGAGATTGTCTTGGTTTTCGGGATTGTAGACGTCGTCTTGGCTGAGTTGTTCAGTGACCTGGTTAAGCTTTTCGGTGGTTTGATCCATCAGGCGTTCCAGTTTTTGCAGGCGATTTTTTTGGGCTTTACTCGTTTTGTGGTCCTGTTTTTTAGGTGTTTCGGCTGATTGATTTTCTGAGTTTTTGCTTTCTTCGGCCTCAGCTTGTTTGATTTGTGCCTTGATAAAACTTTGGTATTCGTTCAAATCGCCATCAAAGGGGTGAATCTGTCCACGGTCGATATAGACCATTTCATCAATCACTGAGTTGAGCATGTGCTTGTCATGTGACACCAAAATCACC
>JAGRJR010000043.1:21697-26645 GCA_020442635.1 Lysobacterales bacterium | reverse complement strand
AGATGGCTGAAAATTTCGACTTTACCACCCAATTGATCAGCACTGCTGTGGCTGCTGGCGCCTCTACCATCAATTGTCCAGACACCATTGGCCGGGCCTGTTATTTGCAAGGTGATGATTATTTTGTCAATCACATGAATATCCATGCTGGCATCATCAAATCACGATTTCCAAGTCGTAATATTACTTGGTCTGTACACTGCCACAATGATTTTGGCCTGGCGTTGGATAACAGCATGCGCGCAGTTTTTGCCGGGCCTGCCACACAGGTAGAAGGTTGTTTCAATGGTATTGGAGAACGGGCAGGTAATGCCGCTTTGGAACAATGCATCATGTACATTAAAACCTTTGGTGGCAGTCAAGCAAATCAACATTACTATACCCAATGTTACAGCCAACATATCAGAAAAATTTCGGATTTCGTCAGTAACAACATGCTGGGTAGACAAGCTCATTGGCCCATCAGTGGAGACAATGCCGCCAAGCACTCATCGGGTGGGCACACCAATGCCATCTTGAAAAATGCCCATGTATACCAACCCTTTTCACCCAGAGAAGTAGGCCAAAGTATTTCTTTTGTCTTCGGTCCATTAAGTGGCAGCAATCATGCCCAGTCTATCATTAAAAAGCATGGCTATACATGTGATAATCATGAGCGACAAAACATCATGCAATTTATTAAAGATTTTCACAAAAACCGTCGCAAAGGACTGACCGATGACGAGTTCATGCAAGCTTATTTTGCTTACCGTGCTCCCATTAAAGTGTCTGATATCAGCTTTGAAAAAAAAGACAATGAGAAACACTTTGCCATGCATGCAGTTGTTTTTGATAAAGAGGAGAAAATTGATATTGTGGCCAAAGACAGTGACACCGCGACCACTGCTTTGCATCGGTTCCTGAGCAAACGCTTTACTCCTTGTAAGATTCAGTCCTACCGCAGCGAATCCAAGGAGCCTGGTCGTCATGCTGAAGCCCATGCCACCATTTCAATCTCAGTGGATGGCGATTATTTCCAGGGTAAATCTCATGACCATGACATCGAATCGGCCGCACTGAAAGCCTTGGTTGATGCCTATAACCAGTTTTTAATCGCTGAAAATTACAAAATTAAAGCAGAGCAACAAGAATACCCTGTCAAAGTGGGCATGCGAGATTGATGATGAAGAACAATATAGTAGAAAAAATTTGGCAACAACATGTGGTACATCGGCAGGCAGGTTTCCCAGATGTATTACGCATAGACTTTGCGTTATTGCATGAAGTGACTTCTGCGCAAGCGTTTGCAATGATTGAACGAAAAAATTTATCGGTTCAAAACCCTGAGCATTTTTTGGCTACCATTGATCACAGCATCCCGACGCGTAAAAACCGCCATGAGATATATGATAAAACAGCCAAAAACCAAATTGAATTGTTGCGTAAAAACTGCCAAAACCACGGTATACCTTTGTGTGATTTGGACAGCAGTCATCAAGGCATTGTGCATGTGGTTGGCCCCGAACTTGGCATCACCCAGCCAGGAATGACATTGGTGTGTGGCGACTCTCATACTGCCACCCATGGCGCTTTTGGTTCGTTGGCTTTCGGCATTGGCACATCCACCTTAGCGCATGTTTTTGCAGCGGGAGCCATTTTAATGAAACAACCTAAAGTGATGCGGGTTCACTTCAATGGCCAATTGCCTGCAAATACCTACGCCAAAGACATGATCATGTATTTGATTGCTCAAATTGGCATTGGCGGTGCCACCGGTCATGTCATTGAGTATACCGGTGAAGCCGTAACAGCACTGTCCATGGAACAACGCATGACATTATGTAATATGAGCATTGAATGTGGCGCCATCGCGGGCCTGGTTGCACCGGATGAAACCACTTTTGCATATATCAAGGACCGACCTTATGCACCCAAAGGTCAACAATGGGAAACCGCCAAATCATATTGGCAATCCTTGTCCAGTGATGCAGGCTGCCGATATGATCAAACCATCGAATTGGATATCACCGATCTACAGCCACAAGTCAGCTGGGGCACCAACCCAGAACAAAGTATCGCCATCAATCAAGTAATTCCGTTCAGCAATAAAACCAAAGAATCTTTGGACTACGTCAAATTAAAATCAGCACAATCGATTGCCGGTTTAACTATTGACTGGGCATTTGTGGGTTCCTGTACCAATGGACGCATTGAAGATTTACGTGTGGTTGCTGACATCCTGGCGGGGCATAAGATTGCCAAACAGGTCACCATGTATATTGTGCCAGGTTCAGAACAAGTGATGCATCAAGCCCAAAAAGAAGGTTTGGACACCATTTTCACCGAAGCCGGGGCTGAGTTTAGAATGCCAGGCTGTTCGATGTGCCTGGGCATGAATGACGATAAAGTGCCACCGGGTTCGCGCTGTATCAGTAGCACCAACCGTAATTTTATCGGACGACAAGGCACTGGCAGCATCACTCACCTAGCATCACCCGCAACCGTCGCCTTCAGTGCATTGGCAGGTTTTATAACCAGCAGTTATGCTGAGCAACAACCACAAAAGGAGGCCTCATGAACACAGCCATTAAACAGATAAAAGGCTTGTGTGCCCCGATGATGATTGATGACATTGATACAGATATCATTATCCCGGCACAATACTTAACCCAAACTTCAAAGGACGGTTATGGTCAATATGCCTTTTCCCGCTTAAAACAAGCCGATGCCGATTTTGTTTTGAATCAACAAAAATATCAAACAGCAAAGATTCTGATTGCTGGTGACAATTTTGGTTGTGGCTCATCCAGAGAGCATGCGGTTTGGGCGATACAGGAATTGGGTTTTCAAGCCATCATAGCACCCTCTTTTGCCGATATTTTCAGTAACAATGCCCGCAAAAATGGTTTGGTATTGATTGATCAGCCACTTGAAATTTGTGAACTATTGGCTGCAGCGGCACAACAGAATGACTTAATTATCAGCATTGACCTGGTTAATGCCGTCTTTAAAACAGATCAGCAGACTTTTCCTTTTGTGATTAATCCATTTTTTCAACATTGCATCACCGAAGGCCAAGATGAACTAGATTATCTGTGCTCGCATTTGTCTGAAATTAAAGCACACCATCAGAATGCCAAAGGACAAACCATTTTTCTAGCGGGTGCAGGAGTTGCGCAATGAAAGCACAAAAAATTGCGATTTTGCCAGGTGATGGTATCGGTCCAGAAGTGATGCAACAAACTCTGCGGGTCCTCAAGCAAGTTGCACCACACATTCAAGTCGAGCAAGGTTTAATTGGCGGCGCTGCTTATGTTAAATTTGGCAATCATTTTCCAGATGCTACCAAACGACTCATTGATGAAGCCGATGCCGTGTTGTTTGGATCAGTCGGTGGCCCAGTTGAACTGAGTGACTTACCTCAATGGAAAGACTGTGAGGTTAATTCTATATTAGCACTCAGAAACCACTTAAAACTCTCGGTTAATTACCGACCGGCTAAATTCTATCCTGCACTGAGAAACATCTCACCCTTAAAAAACACCCGACTGGAAGGTTGTGATGAGATTCTGATTTTGCGCGAGTTATTAGGTGACATCTATTTTGGCGAGAAAAAAACCTGGCAAGAAAACAACAACACACACGCCCAAGATACGGCAAACTATGATGCCATCATGATTGAGCACATGGCTCATCAGGCTTTTAAAACTGCTGCGCAACGTTCCGGAAAACTCACTTCAGTAGATAAAGCCAATGTTTTGAATACCTCAAAGTTATGGCGACAAGTCTTTACTCAAGTGGCCGAAGAATACCCTGAAGTCGAGCTGACCCACATGCTGGTAGACAACTGCGCCATGCAATTGATTCTGAAACCAGCACAATTTGATGTGATTGCCACCAGCAATTTATTTGGTGACATATTGTCTGATGCCGCCAGCGCATTGCCCGGTAGTCTCGGTATGATGCCGTCTGCCAGTTTCAGTGTAGCAGGCAAGGGGCTTTATGAACCTTCAGGCGGTTCTGCCCCTGATATTGCCGGAAAAGATGTGGCCAACCCAATGGCACAGATACTTTCTCTGGCCATGCTGCTGCGTTATTCTTTGGCAATGGAGTCCTCAGCTGTGGCCATAGAGCAAGCCATTGAACGTACTCTGACTGAGGGTTACAGAACACAAGACATCGGTGAGCCAGGTCAATCCATTGTTGGCACCGAAGCTTTCACTTCTGCTGTCATCAGCCACTTGTAACTGTTGTTAAAAAAGGACTGCGAGAACAGTCCTTTTGGGAGTTCCTGATAAATTGATATTACATTGATGCCAATGCACATTCCTGAGCAATTTTCACCGCATCCGCCTGTAACTCTTCCGTATTTCCTGTTTTTTGTGCAGCCAAAACTTTTTCATAATCTGTTTTCTTAACTGTACATTCACAGGTTTTTTTACTCTGCTCTCGCATGTTCTCTGGCACACTTTCGAGTTGAGTATCACAGGCTTTTAAAGCGGCTTCTTTCAGTTGTTCTGCATCCATGGCAAAACCAACAGATGCCATTCCCATCAATAAAATTATTGATATTTTCTTCATAGTAAGCTCCTAGATATTTAGCTTTTTAAAAGGACGTTCAATGTACTTTGTTTGCTGTTTTTAAATTCATGACCGGGGTCACACTTTTTTATTGAAACCAGGATATTAACAGCTATCTTATTGAATATTAACGATAATATAACGAGGCAAGCGTATTTATTTTGAAGGTTGACAAGTTGATAACCCGCGTCAGCGTTTTACCAAAAATCTTAAATTGCTTTGATCATCTCTTTATCACAGACTGTGCGAACTAACCTGGATAAGAGGCTTCTTCAATTGGGTTACTTAAGACCTGATTACGGCCTTTGTTTTTTGCTTGATACATCATCCGATCGGCCTGATCAAACCAGTGTGTCACATCAGTGATGGCTTGATTCCGTTCAGCCAT
>JAGRJR010000043.1:0-21687 GCA_020442635.1 Lysobacterales bacterium | reverse complement strand
TTTGCTTGATACATCATCCGATCGGCCTGATCAAACCAGTGTGTCACATCAGTGATGGCTTGATTCCGTTCAGCCATGCCTATACTGACTGTACAGCGCAATGATTCCGCACGTGAAAATCTCAGCTTTGAAATGTGCTGGCATAAATGCTGTGAGAGTTCTTTGGCAGCTTGCGAATCAACATGTAGAACGATGGCGAATTCATCACCGCCTAATCTTCCAGCAATGGCCTTTTCAGGCAAATGTTTTGATAATAAGTGAGCGATGGTACTAAGTACTTCATCACCCACTGTATGACCATACTGATCATTGATTTGTTTGAAATGGTCAATATCGATTAAAAGCAAAGTCATGGCATTTTTTGACCAAGGGCCTTTCAATAAACGATTGACTTGTTCATACCAGTACGTGCGATTGCTTAATTGTGTCAAACCATCTATCCGACTGAGCTCTTTTAATCTTTGATTTTGTAATTGCACCTTTCTCACCAACTTATAACTACCCAGGCTGACCAGCAATGTATGGATGATTAATATGGGTAAACAACTCAAAATAACCCAGGTGCTGCTTTCTGGCTGGTAAGCAAAACCGGTATATAACCCGCCTGCTACAATTCCCAGAATCATGGCTGGCTGAGAATAGAGCCAAAGTTTTCTGATTCCACTGTTCACCTTGTCTGCGGTGGTAATCACCAATAACAGAACAGCAGGTAACAAATTGAACCACAACAAAGCCACCCAGGTGCCTGCTATGAATGAGTCAATCAGTAAATTAAATCTTTCTGTGGTGTAGGGATTATGACTTTTGATGGCTACTACATAAGCAAGATGCGGCCAGACCAAACAAGTCAAAGCCCACCACAACCAATATGAAGTCGTATTGTTGTTTTCACGCAATACGGCAGCAATGGCTATACCGCCCAGCGCCATGCCCAGAATCCGGTATCGATACACCCTTGAAGGTAAAAAGTTTGGGTTACTTAATGCTTTATTGACAGCAAATTGGGACCGTTCTGTTGACATCACAGACACACCCAATTTTTGTTTGAATCAACCTTCCCCATTGAGTTATTTTCACACACGAACCCAATTATTATGGATGGTTTACTGATGAATTGCCACTAATTTCTGCTTTCAGGCAGCACTGTGATCATCTATATGACATTGATTGAGGTACTGATTTCTGACAATGTCAACGGCTTCATCAAACTTCTCATCCAAATAATACATGATGTGTTCTGAAAGAATGGATCGGGGGTCATGATGACCACTCCATTTAATCAGCTGCAAAATGGCAGGAATAAGGTCTAAACCTTTTTCAGTCAAGTGGTACAGTTTTTGACGACCATTGGCAGGGTCTTTACATTGAGTGACCAAACCATGCTCGGTCAGCTTTTTAAGTCTGTTGGCCAATATATTGGTCGCCACACCCTCATCACTTTCTATGAATTGTTTGTAACGACAGCAACCTTTAAACAACATGTCTCTGATAACCAGAAAACTCCATTTATCGCCCAATATTTCTAGCACATAGGTCATGGGGCACAGGGTTAATTTATAAGGTGTATTTTGTGTCATGCGAAAATAATACACAAACTACTTGCTTTTTGCAAGTTATTAAGTAAACTGGCGATTACTTTCATTTTGCAAGCTATTGAGGTCGTCATGAAAAAGTATCTGTTGTTTTCTGTCTTATCGTTCACCCTGGTTTTTTTATTGATTGAATTGATCATGTCTAACAAGCCTGGATTTGTTACCTATGCTGGATTTAATTGGTTTATCAATCCAGATTTGATCTCATGGAATCATGTGCTCACTTGCTTAATTCAGGGTCTGGCTTTGAGCTTTGCAGCCTTTTTATATATGAACCCAGAAGATAAACTCAGCGGCGGATTTCGTTTTGGACTGATTACCGGACTATTGTTTTCTATCATTGTTCTTTTCAATATGATGTGGCAAGTGGAATCCAACATGTATCTCTTTTTTGCCGAAGGATTGCTGTCTTTAACAGGGTTATATGTGCTTGGTTTTGCGCTTTCAGGCTGGTTATTCGGTTTAATGTTTGAACTTTTTACCCCGGAACTGGGAAGCAATCGGGATATGTGGTCATTGGCATAATTCTTATAAAAAGCAAACACCTCTAAGAATTAAGCGGCTGAGCTCGTCGAAGCATGTATTTAATGTTGAGTCCCCCATTTAACACTTCGACAAGTTCAGTTCGCTTATCCTTTTAGCAGATTACCAACTATCCTTGGGCTTTGGGTATCAAAACAACAAATCCTGATAAACTTCATGTTTGTCGATATAAGCAGACACAAAGGAACAGGTAGGAATGACTTGTAAATGATGAATGCGCGCATAAGCCAAACCATATTTAACTAACTCAGAACCAATACCTCGCCCACCCAGCTCTCTGGGAACGATGGTATGATCATATTCAATCACACCATCCTTTAACTGATATGACATATAACCTACATGCCCTTCCAAATGCACTTCAAAGCGTTGTTCTTCGTGATTGTGTTGTATTGTTTTTAACATATATTTCTTTCTCATTCCTATGCCCCAGCGTGGGAACGTATATTTTCTTGATGGTACAACGCACATCCACATTACAACAAATGTTTCACATAAAATGTTGAAATGTGCTGTTGTGCCTTAGGCTTGTACACCAAACTCATGCATTCTTATGCAAAGCACCGGAATGAATCATTTAACAACTTCTCTGCCTAACCACCTCAAACAAAGCCACACCAGTGGCCACCGAAACATTGAGACTTTGTACTTCACCAGCCATAGGTATATGAATCAAGTGATCACAGGATTGCTTGACCAAATGTCGCATACCTTTACCTTCGTTTCCCATTACAATAGCCACGGGGCCAGTTAAGTCAGTTTTATACAAATCCTGACTCTGTTCCTCCAAAGCCGTACCGTAAACCCAAACACCTGCATCCTTGATGGCTTCAATAGCCCGTACCAAATTAGTCACCTGAAAAATTTCCAAATGTTCAACCGCTCCCGCTGCGGTTTTATGAGTAATGGCTGTGATTGAAGCTGATTTATCTTTACTAAACACCACCGCAGTCACGCCTGCCGCATCAGCGCTTCGCAAGCAAGCACCAAGGTTTCTCGGGTCTTCGATACAATCCAGCACCAATATCAAAGGATTGTCCCAGCTTTTCAACTGTGCCTTGAGTTCTTTTTCTGATTTCAACGGTACCGAGTGGATACTAGCCACCACTCCTTGATGTCGCTCATTACACAAGCGATCCAATGCTTGTAAACTAACCCGGTTTAAAGTTATCGATGATTTTTCAATGACTTGCAGCAACTTCAAAAGCCTTTTATTCTGTGCATCTTTTTGTAACCAAATTTCCTTAACCTGATCACCTGCTTTGAGCGCCATTTCTACCGCATGAATACCAAAAATTAAATCACTCATCAACTGCTTCCATATTTTATCCCTGTTTTTTATTATCAGGGTTTAAAATTTTTAAGTTCGCCCTTTACGCAGTGATTTTACCACCAGTTTTTGTGCTGGAGGTTCATATTGGGTGTCTTTGAACAAGATACTGAGTTCTTTGGGATTTAATTCACGGTGTTTGCCTTTTCGCAATGATTTAGGTAAAAAAACGCCACCATAACGGACTCGTTTTAAGCGATTAACCTGAACGTTTTGTGATTCCCACAAACGACGTATTTCACGATTTTTTCCTTCCATAATCGCAACATGGAACCATCGATTGGCACTATTTTCTTCTCCACCGGCTTCCTGAATGTCAGAAAAACGGGCTATACCATCCTCCAGTTCTACACCTTTAAGTAGGTTCTCTAAGGTTTCTTCGGTGATTTCACCGAATACCCGACAGGCATACTCCCGGTCTATATTGGCACTTGGGTGCATCATATGGTTGGCAAAGTCACCATCTGTGGTGAACAATAATAAGCCAGTGGTATTAATGTCCAAGCGACCGATATTGAGCCACTTTTGTCCTTTGATTTTTGGCAATGAATCGAACACTGTTGGACGCCCTTTTTCATCATTTCTGGTGGTGACTTGACCCAATGGTTTGTTGTACATCAGCACTCTGGGCATGACCGCATCGGTTACTACCAACCAGGCTCGATTTTTCCAGCCAATTTTATCTCCTACCTGTAATTTTTGGCCCAGTTGTACAGGTTCACGATTTACGGTTAATTGACCCAGTTTTATTGCGGTTTCTATTTGTCTTCTTGAACCCAAACCACATCGAGCCAGAGTTTTCTGTATGCGTTCGGAGGGTTCAATTTGATTGTCTTCTTTACTCATCGGATTCATCCATTGTTTGTGATGCTTCTTGTGGCGGATTTTCCTCACCAAATTGCAGTTCTTGTTCCAGGGTTTCTATGTCTTTGATTTCCGAAAGGCTGGGTAATTCTTGCAATGAACTGAGATTAAAATCATCCAAAAATGTTTTGGTGGTCCCAAGCATGGCAGGTTTTCCTGGCACGTCCCGATATCCCAGTACACGGACCCAATCGCGTTCCATCATGTAATGAATGATTTTACTGGAAACAGCCACACCCCTGATGTCTTCAATTTCACCACGGGTGATGGGCTGACGGTAAGCAATCAGTGCCAAAGTTTCCAGCAAAGCTCGTGACAGTTTTTTGGGTTTTTGCTCCGTCAGATTTTTAAGCCAGGGTTGAACCTTTGCACGGGTCTGAATACGATAACCCTTAGACAAGCATTTCAGTTCAATGCCACGATCAGCGTAATCCATTTCCAAATCATTAATCGCCTGATTGATGTCATTACTGGTTACTTGTTCCTCTGGAAACAATTGCAATAAATCCTTGACACTCAAAGGCTCATCAAAGGCCATTAGAGCCGCTTCAACTGTATTTTTCAGTTCTTTGATTTCCATAACTTATGACCCATTTCCGGCTGCTTGTAAATAAATTTCCCCAAAAGGCTGGTTTTGAACCAGTTCCAATGTTTGTGCTTTCAGTAATTCCAATACCGCCAAGAATGATACCAACGCTCCTTGTCGCCCCTCCTTACGAGTAAACAAAGAGGTAAAACTGATGGTTTTTTCTTTCAACAACCGATCCAATACTGAAGTCATGCGGTCACGAACACTCAACACTTCCCGCTCAATTTCATGTGACACTTTTAAATCAGCACGTGCCATCACATCCTTGAATGCCATGAGTAAATCTCTGATATCAACTTGTATGATTTCAACCTGCTCAGGCTGTTTGTCGAGATAAGCCTGAGCCACATAAAAATCACGTTCAATTCTGGGCAGTCCATCTAAATCTTCGGCTGCCTGTTTGAAACGTTCATACTCCTGTAATCGGCGGATTAATTCTGCCCTTGGATCTTCCTCATCATCATCTTCAGAAGCCGGTTTGGGTAATAACATGCGTGATTTGATTTCAGCCAACATGGCAGCCATCACCAAATATTCTGCAGCCAGTTCAAAATTCAATTGATGCATCAACTTAATATATTCGACATATTGCTTGGTGATGTCATAAATCGGAATATTGAGGATATCAAGATTCTGTCTTCGAATTAGATACAACAACAAATCCAACGGACCCTCAAAAGCTTCAAGAATCACTTCCAACGCATCGGGGGGAATATACAAATCTGTGGGCATGGCCGTAAATGGCTTTCCCTCTACCACCGCAAAAGGCATTTCAGCCTGTTGTACCTGAACTTTGTGAGTCGTGTCAGACAAAATCAATCTCACCCTGGCCCTGTCTGATGATGTTGACTTCGCCTTCGGACAAATCAACCACAGTTGATGGTTCTTGTGCACAATAGCCCGAGTCAATAATGGTATTGACCCGATTGCCCACTCGCAATTCAATATCAACCACATCCAGTTCATACATATCAACTCCCGGAAATTCCAAAGTTGAAGTCATCAGCGGTTCACCCAACTCATCTAATAAGGCTTGAGCCACCGGGTGCTCATCTAGCCTGATACCTATGGTTTTACGTTTTTGGTGCTGTAATTTTTTGGGAACACGTCGGGTAGCTGGCATGATGAAGGTATACGGTCCTGGAGTGTGTTGCTTAATCAATCTAAAAGCCACATTATCCACCAGTACAAATTCGGTCATCTGAGAAATTGAAGAACACATCATCGTGTAATAATGTTGGGCGTCAATTTCTTTGATTAGTGCCACAATCTTCGGAGCCTTGAGGTTATCCAAACTCCAGCCAATGGCATACCCGGAACTTGTTGGGTAGATAATCAAACCACCATTTTTTACGGTTTCAATCGCTGCTTTGATTGATCTGGGTTGTGGATTTTCTGGATGTACACGAAGAATATTGGCCATATCTAAGCTTCCTCAAAGCGATTGGCTTTACGATTTTTCCTGACATGATTTGGATCCCAAACCAAACCACTCATAATCACCCAAACGCCTTTGGGTTGGGTTTGTACTGCAGCCACAGCGCAACCAATATTAAAAATGGCATCCGTTGAATTGAATCTCGCCGGGGTCAAAGCACCGGTTAGGACAATGGTTTTGTCTTCGATGGATTTGAGGTATTGCGCCGTTTCAACCATGGTATCGGTGCCATGGGTAATCAAAAAATGTTGATCATCGGACTTTTCGATGACTTGTTTTATCAGTTCCCGATCTTCGTCCGTTAAATAAATTGAGTCTTTCTTCAGCAAAGGGACTACTTCAAATTCGAACCCAACGTGATAGGTATTTAATAACTCTCCAATAATAGGCTTACCAATTTGATAATCACTCAAATCATCAAAATACAATTTGTCGATGGTGCCACCTGTGGTAATAATTTTCAGTGTTTTCATTTTTACTGTGTTATTGGTAAATACCAGATATAAGACTTTAAAGTTTAGCAAAAACCGTGCAAATGCCAGCGCATGTTTATCACAATCATGACTTGTGCACATGATTGCTTAGTATAACATCTGTGTCAAATAACAATACTGAGTATAATGTTTCAAATGTACAAATACTCTTCATATGCTGTAGTCATCAGTTTTCTGCTGTTATTGATATCATTTTTCAAGCGGAATGATTTTACCAGTGATTTACAGGTGTTAGCACAACTTTCCCAAGAACCCATGCAAAGTTTGGTCGAGATACCTGCGTTTACGACCATTTATAATGAAGAAACGTTTAAAGTCATACCCAAATATGCCTATGAAATCCATGGTCTGGTGGTCTCATATCGTGTTCATGATTCTGAATATGGTCAAATGATCCACGCCCTAAGTAAGGATCACCTGAATGTGGCAGATTATTGTGTGGTGTGGGGTATTTCTGCCGACCCAGAAATTTTGCATGAATTTGACTTTTTTAATGGTCAATTCACTTGTAATTTCAGCACTCATAGTGAATCAGCCTGGCAAGCATTTAATCAATTTCAATTGTCAAACAACCATTTGTTGGCCGCTGATGACGATATCAGAAACACCATAACCGATATTAAAATAGGTGATCAAATCAGCATCAAAGGTTGGCTTTCGCATTATATTGGACCCAGTGGTTATGAGCGAGGCAGTAGCACTGTTAGGACCGACACCGGTGATGGTGCCTGTGAAACCATTTTTGTCAACGACATTGAAATATTAAGCTCAATGCAAAGCAAATGGCGTACTTTACTGTCATTTTCATTTGGTGCTTTTTTAATCAGTTTATTCCTATTTTTAAAAGCTCCTTACAGACCACATTCAAATTAACAATACTTGAGGTATTTGTTACAATAACAAGTATGAAAACAATTATATTAATGATGGGCTGGTTGCTGACCGGCCTGTTACACAGCCCACTCAATTTGGCGCAGGATATTGAAGACAATAAACCCACAAGTTTAGAATTTGCCCACCATTTACGCAGCCATTACGATATAACACAGGCCGCTTATTTAACCCAAATGGCTTGGCAGCTTTCACATTCCTTTGCTTCTGCCGAACAACTTGAGCAACAATGGCAACAGGCACTTGATACTCCCATTGCTCCATTCAGCCAATACAGCCGCATCAACACACATGCTTTAATGGCACAAACACTGATACTACATTCAAATGGTATGTCACTCAATAGATGGCGTACCGTTGACCTTGAGGCTGAACCCAGGCTACCAGCCTTAAAAGAGGGTTTAACAGCAGATCAGGCTTTTCAGGTTTGGGTTAACCTGTCCTTTTTCTGGCAACAAATTCTAAAACATTCACCCCAAGAAAACTTCGTTTGGTTTGAGTTATCCAATACCCCAAAAAAAATCAAAATAGAAGCTGAAGAACCCTTAACTTCACATGCCGTTGTGTTGCCCTTGTTGGCCAATGAAGCCAACACATTGGAACAAGTATTAGCCAACGCAGACACCCAAACTTCTCAATTCAGTGACTTGGCCATTGCTCTGGTCAGACAACAAAAACATTTTCAATCAGATCAATGGCTGGCACTGGCCAATGATTGGATTGAAATATATCAATTATTAGAACTCAGCCCATTTTTGTTAACCGTATCAGAACAACAACATTTACAAACCCTCATCGATAGAACCCAGCAAGTGTGGGAAGCTCAAGAGGCTGCGATTACAGAAATTGATTTAAGAATTCACCCAATCATCAAATTATTATTAACCGAACTACCACAAAAATTTAAAAATCCTGACCACCTCAATGCCAGTTTAAACGAACAATTTTTTATGTTGGCTTTGGATATCAAAAACATCCATTCATACTTTAATCACCCCATCAGAAAAACCGTTCAGGAAAACCTGGAAGTATGTCTGAATCTAAGTGCAAGCCAAGCACCTGATCCTCGGGTACCGATTGCAACCAACCAGTTTGAGAGCTGTTTCAAAGATTTTATGGATTGGGCCACAGTCGTGGCAACTGATTCAACTTTTACTGGCAATCAGATCAGACTCGACAACCCAGCAAGTCTGCACCGGGCACTCGAATTACCGAGTTTTCAAATCATCAATATTTTAAGCATGCAGGCAACAACTGAGGAATCCTGCCAGCAACAACTAGCATCACAAGTCAATGTGCTTGAGTGGTTAATGGCAACTGAATCACTGGTGTGGTTTCATGACCGATGGCCGGGAATTTTTGCTGAATATGACAAATCAGCAGAGTTTGTTCGCTTGATTGATATGGGTAATCATTTGCATAATTACCCACCATGTTTTAACCAAAGCCTGATACTTAAAGAGCAGTTTTTAAATCTGAAGTCCAAATGGGAAAAGCTCAAACAAGCGATCAATAACCAAATCAGCAACTACGCCAAGGAACATTTACATCAAAATACCGATGTAAACCTATTTGGTTCAATGGACCAAAAAACCAACTACATCCCTCAGGATATGGTCATCGCAGCCTGCGATGTTACCACCTCTTGTGGCGCATTCATTCAACTCAAACCCAACCTTGATTTACTGAACCTGTTTCCCAATCATGTAAAACTGGCTTCACAATTTGGTTTAGGTGACTTGAGTATTTGTTATGACAATGCCCAATGGCAAAACAGGAAAATCGTTCCAACCCATCTTGATAACAACAAAATCGCTAATTTCGAAGGTCAACTGTCCATTGAATTAAATGGCTTGTTCGGCGGGAGAAAAGTATTTACCCAGCAATTGACCAGTGAACAAAGGCATGTTTACCTATTCGGTGAAAATAACCAGGAAACTCTGGACATGAGCTGTCCACTGAGTATTGTTGGCAAGCAAATCAACACCACACTTGACAGGGGGACTTTTGGCTTATTGCCTAATCGCCTCACCTTTTTGACCGCACAAAAAGCTGACATCAATAAAGTCATTAAAAGTAATTGGGAAAGTTGGCAAAGTGCCATCAAAACTGACTCACAAGAACACCTGTATTATGATGAAATGAAAGAACTGAAAATCCAGTTAAATGATGCTTTCCTGCAACACGTCAATCGACTGCAACAACAGATTTACCGAAAATTAATAACCAACAACCCTTCTCGAATCAATGATTCGGCTCTTTCCAAAGCTACTTTTGACTATTTGAACCAAAGGAAACTATTACGTTATATAACTGCCGGACTGTTTCCTTCATCCTATCACAACCAAACACCAATACGCTCCGCCATCACTGGCAGTAAACAATTGATGGATGCTCAATTTTTCAAAAACGCATTTGAACATCAGATCAATATCATTGATATGATGACTGAAGGGGATGCACTATTTTCCACCCATGAATCAGCCTGGACTGGAAACGATGTGAATGAAACGCCAAATGGCTTTGTTAATGCCACATTGAATGAACTGCAAAGTGCCTTGCTAACACCACAATAAATCAAGATGGAAAATGTAGCCTAAAACACAGCTAAAAACGCTTTTTAGATGGTGTCTTTTGCCTATGACAGGCCAAAATAGTCACAAAACGAATAAAGCTGTCATATGTGTCTATATTCTACACTGCGGATTTAAACCCTGTGATTTGGCTTGTTTTTCATATTCCAACGCCTTACCCATAAATTTGGTCAATTTAGCAATTCTGTTTTGTGGTTCAGGATGGGTTGATAAAAATTCTGGTGGCCTTTTACCTCCTGATGCCTTGTCCATGTTTTGCCACAATTTAATGCTGTGAGTAGGATCAAAACCAGCAGCCGCCATCAAATACAAACCCAAGCGGTCTGCTTCTTTTTCATGATCTCGAGAAAAAGGTAACATCACACCCACTTGAGCACCTAAACCCAAACCAGTCATCAGCATTTGTCGCTCTTTAGAGTCTTGGACCTTTTGTCGACTCATGATGTCTGCCACTTGCAACCCGGCTTGAGCTGCTAACTGAATCGAAACGCGCTCTGAACCGTGCCTTGATAACACATGTGCCACTTCATGACCCAAAACGGTAGCCAATTGTGAAGGCGTTTCGGCAATTTTTAGTAAACCTGTGTGCACACCTATTTTTCCACCTGGTAAAGCAAAAGCATTGGCACTGTCATCCTCAAAAACCACCACCTCCCAGTTTTGTTGTCGCCACTGTTCAGGTAAAGCATTGATAATGGCATAAGAAACACATTCAACATAATCTTGTTTTTGACGGCTGTTGGACACTTTCTGTGAAGTTTTCATTTGTTGAAAAGCAGTGATTCCCATTTGGTTCATTTGTTGATCACCGATTAAAATCAACTGTTTCCTGCCTGTTGGACTGGTAGCACAAGACGTCAGCACCATGACCAATATAACGATAAGCAGCTTTTTCATATGATCTCTCCTGTTTTGAGTTTTCAAATCATTGTACCTTAGGCCTCGAAAATTTAATCAAAAACAATGTGAAATTTATGTCATCAATACCAGATAAGCAATAAAAAAGCCTACCCCAAACAAGCATGAATACACTATTTTTGCTAAACGGTATTTTCGTTTGATTCTCCCATCTGTTATGCTTTTACTGCGTTGATGAATCCAAACCAATTCAAGCAATATCACAAACACAAACAGCATAATAAACACGACTGCAAAAACCCCCATGGCTTCTGACCAAGGCTGTTGCTTGGCGCCGAGACTGATGACTGCAAGCAGGTTAGCCAAAAATATGGCGATGATTAGAGCGATTCGAAGTGGGGTAAATACAGTGTGGTTTTGTTCCATGTTCGGGTAAATTTATCAAAATCATATTATACCAAGTAGAAAATGATTTTTAACCTTGAAAGCAGATAATAGAACTTTCATTGTTTTGCATAAATCACATAAAATGTTTCTTCATATTTTAACATTTTAACAAAAGTATTATGTCCTCAAAAAAAACATGGCCACTGTTTGTCATCATTTATCATTTAATTTTATTTTCGACTAGTCATGCTGATATTTTGGATGCCAGAGAGGCCTATGAAAAAGAAAATTATCAATCTGCTTTTAAACAATACCTTGAATTGGCTCAATTAGGCAACAATCAAGCGAGATACAATGTTGCTGTAATGTATCTTAAAGGACAAGGTGTGGACCAAAGTTTTGGAAAAGCCTATGGTTGGGCACAATTGGTGCATTATGAATCTGGGAATAATTTGATAAATTTAGTTGCTGAAATTGAAAACAAATTGACAGATCAAGAATTAAAAGAAACCCAGACTGAAGTAAAAGCCATCAAAGACCAATTCAACGATGACATATTATTAAGTCAATTGGCGCCAATTGTTTTCCAGTCCAAAGATGATAAAAACAATACAAAAGAATTCAACCTGAAAATTATTGATCGACCCGCACCCAGATATCCCATGTCAGAATACCGACGAGGGACACAAGGTTGGGTTCAGGTTGGATTTGATGTTTATCCCGATGGTTCTGCAAGGAACCTCTATGTGATAGAATCGGTGCCAGAAGGTGTTTTTGATGAAGTCACATTTGAAGCGGTTGAAAGATTTAAGTTTAAAGTTGACTTTGCTGAAGGCATTGAACCTTACCCTGTTTCTGCCAGACAAACCATCCAATACGAATTAAAGGTTAAAGATGATAATAAACTAACCAGACTATACCAGGAACACTTAGAAAACTTGGAAAAATTGGCTTACCAAGGCCACCCTGATGCCCAATACTATTATGCACTGGCCGCCAGCTCGAAATCTATAATCAATAAATTTATCAAGTTAGACGATGTAGCGGTTAATGACTGGCTATTAAAAGCAGCTCAAAATGGTAACCGTGAAGCACAGTATCAACTTGGTCAAAATATTTTGTCAGGCAAAGGCTGCCAGGTGGAAAAACAAAAAGGGATTGACTGGATTGTTTATGCTGCCGACAAAGGTCATGCCAAATCTGCGAGAAAAGCCTACCAACTATTAACCAAAAACCAGCATTTGAATCATACTGAAAAGCCGCCTGAGTTTTGGCTAAAAAAGGCGGCTGATGGTGGCGACCCGGAATCACAACTCGACTATGCTCACTTTCTGGCTTTCAATAAGCCAGAAACCGCTACGGTAACCATTGCAAAAAAATACCTCGCAAGCTATCTCAAAGAACGCAACAAATCAGTTAAGTACCATCAAGTCATGGCACAACTTTATCTGTTAGAAAACAAAAAAAAGCAAGCGCAAAAAGAATTACAAAAAGCCAATAAATTAGCCAAAAAACTTGGCTGGGAAATTTAAAATGCTGGCAGTAAACACAAAAAAACCCGCACTATCAGCGGGTTTTTCCTGCGTTTTAAAAACCTGATTAATCTTTTTTCTCAGGCTTTGGTTCCAGTGCTTTCATTGACAAACGCACGCGACCTTGCTTATCAACTTCCAACACTTTAACCTTGACGATGTCGCCTTCTGACATCTTGTCAGTTACTTTGGCAACACGCTCATGACAAATTTCGGAAATATGAACCATGCCGTCCTGGCCTGGTAACAGATTAACAAAAGCGCCAAAATCCATAATTTTCACCACTTTGCCTTCATACACCGCACCCACTTCAACTTCCGCCGTTAAATCTTCAATGCGCTTTCTGGCAGCATCACCATCTTCTTTATTGATTGAAGCAATGGTTACTACACCATCATCTGTAATATCAATGGTGGTATTGGTTTCTTCGGTCAACGCTCTAATTGTAGCGCCACCTTTACCAATGATGTCCCGAATTTTATCAGGGTTAACTGTTATGGTTTCCAATCGTGGGGCATAAGCTGACATTTCTGTCCGTGGCTCAGACAACACTTTGTTCATTTCACCAAGGATAAAGTTACGACCGGCTGTGGCTTGTTGCAAAGCAATTTCCATGATTTCAGGTGTAATGCCTTCAATTTTAATATCCATTTGCAAAGCAGTGATACCATCCTCAGTACCAGCTACTTTAAAATCCATATCACCCAAGTGATCTTCATCACCCAGGATATCAGACAAAACAGCAAAGCCATCTTCTTCTTTGATCAGTCCCATGGCAATACCAGCCACTGGTGCTTTCAGTGGTACACCAGCATCCATCATTGACAATGATGACCCACAAACTGAAGCCATTGAGCTTGAGCCATTAGATTCAGTGATTTCAGAAACCACACGTTTTACATAAGGAAATTCTTCTTCACTCGGAACGACAGCCATCAAACCACGTTTAGCCAAACGGCCATGGCCAATTTCACGACGTTTAGGTCCACTCATAAAACCCGCTTCACCCACACAGAATGGCGGGAAGTTATAATGCAGCATAAAGTCATCTTTGGTTTCACCTTCGATGCCATCAATCAATTGTGCATCGCGACCTGTTCCTAATGTTGTGGCAACAATCGCTTGAGTCTCGCCTCGAGTAAACAAAGCAGAACCATGGACACGAGGTAAAATACCGACTTCTACCGAAATTGGACGTACCTGAGTAGGGTCACGACCATCAATTCGGGGCGCACCGGAAATGATTTTATTGCGGACATGTTGTTTTTCCAACTTTCCAACCAACTCAGCCACTTCTTTAGGGTCGTTGCCATGCTCTTCGCCTTCCGGACAAAAATGTGCCATCACAGCTGTACGCATTTCAGCCAACGCAGTGTAACGCGCCTCTTTTTCTTGGTTGGCAAAAGCCGCTTCTATCATATCTGCAAATTGATCATTGATGGCTGCTTTCAATACTTCGTTAACAGCAGGGGCTTCCCATTCCCATTGTGGCTTACCAAATTCAGCAGCAAATTCTTTTATCGCTTTAATTGCCACTTGCATTTGTTCATGGCCATAATTAACAGCACCTAACATCACCTCTTCACTCAACAAATCAGCTTCAGACTCAACCATCAATACGGCTTTATCTGTACCAGCCACCACCAAATCCAGTTGAGAAGTTTTCAATTGTTCCAAAGAAGGGTTTAATAAATATTCACCATCAGCATAACCAACGCGAGCAGCACCGATTGGACCATTGAATGGGATACCTGAGATCGCTAATGCCGCTGCTGTACCAATCATGGCTGGAATATCTGCATCAATTTCCTTGCTGAATGACATTACAGTAGCAATTACCTGTACTTCATTTTTAAAACCATCAGGAAACAAAGGTCTGATGGGTCTGTCTATTAATCGACAGATCAAAGTTTCTTTTTCAGTGGGTCTACCTTCACGCTTAAAGAAGCCACCAGGAATGGCGCCAGCTGCGTAAAATTTTTCCTGATAATTAACTGTTAAAGGAAAAAACCCTTGGTCAGGATTGGCTTCTTTTTTACCAACCACTGTCACCAACAATACGGTGTCATCCATGGTAATTTTGACGGCCCCTGTGGCCTGTCTGGCGATTTGTCCCGTTTCGAGAGTTACGGTGTGCTTACCGTATTGGAATTGCTTGATATTTTTATTCACTATTTCTTTCCTGGCCGCTTTTACAACCTGTTATTTTCTTTCTGTCGAGGATATATTCCCTTGAACATATCCCAAGAGCCTGCCTATCAGGCCTTAAAAAAAAGCCCGCTGTTGCGGGCTCTTTTTATGAAGTTTATCGTCTTAAACCTAAACGTTGAATCAGGTTTTGATACCTTTCAGCGTCTTTACGTTTGGTATAAGCCAATAATTTACGACGTTGGTTAATCAATTTAATCAAACCACGACGTGAATGTTTGTCTTTTTTATGAGTTTTGAAATGCTCAGTCAAATTACTGATGCGGGCTGTCAATAAGGCCACTTGCACTTCTGGGGAACCGGTGTCATTGTCACCAGTTTGGTACTCTTTGATGATTTCTTGTCTTTGTTCAACTGTAATCATTTTTGCTCTCGTTGAAGGGGTTAAATTAATAAATCAACCCGTTAAAATTACCGAACTGCCGTCAGACTTGTCGCACAGTTCAGAGAAGGGGCGTATTCTAATGGTTTTGTTTAGCAATAACAATGTTTTTTGGGGTTTTCCGAAACAAATTTAAACATTACACTTTTTCTTGAGAAGTTGAATGTAAAGTCCCTGCTTGGCTCTGTAGATATGACTTCATGAAAATATTTTTAACTCGCAAGCGGTTATTTTTGACAATACCCAAGCCAAGGAATTTATCTTGGTCATCCATCATCACATAGGTATTATCGAAATTGTCATAACTGATTTGTTTTCCATGAATCAGGTCTTGAGTTTGTTCTTGGGTTAAGGTGATTCCAGGGTATTCAGTCAAAGCAAGTTCCATGGGGAGTAAAACTTCTTTGAGGTCATCAATTTCAGCAATATCTTCTATAGTTTTCATACCATTTGCTGAGAATATACCTGTTTGAATGCGATGTAAGGCTGTCATATGAGCCACAGTGCCTAATTGTGTAGCAAAATCTTCTAGCAAAGTACGGATATAGGTACCTTTAGATACTTTGATTTCAAAATCAATGTATTCATTGTTGTTTTCCAAAGGCCTGAATTCATAAATGGTCACTTTTCTGGCGGGACGCTCTACGGTTATGCCTTGTCTGGCTAATTGGTATAAGCGTTGGCCTTGATGATTCAGTGCGGAATACATCGGGGGAATTTGTTCAATCTCACCAGTTAAAGCTTGGCAAGCTTCTGCAATTTCAACATCAGTGGCGGTGTTTTTTGTGGCTGTTTTAATGACTTCACCGGTGGCATCACCGGTGTCGGTTTGACTGCCCAAGACACAACGAGCGAGGTATGTTTTATCTGAATTTATTAACAAATGAGCCACTTTGGTGGCATCACCGAAACAGCAAGGTAACAAGCCAGTTGCCATCGGATCCAGATTACCAGTATGGCCAGCTTTTTGGGCTTTTATTAAATGTCTGAGTTTTTGTAGGGCCAGGTTTGAACTGACGCCCTTAGGCTTGTCTAATAAAATGATGCCATGCAAGTCTTTGTAATGACGTTTTGCAGACTTTTTTTGAGTCATTGGATGGTTATTCGTCGTCTGGAAGATTGGGATCGGTCGCTCTGGCCTTTTGAATCAAATGTTCCAGTTTACGACCATATTCCAAAGAAGCATCATATTTGAAACGCAATTCAGGCACTTTTCGGGTATTGAGTTGACTGGCCATGATTTTGCGTAATTGTTTTTCATTTAAACGCAGGGTTTGCAAAGCCAACTTTTCCTGGCTTGGGTCAAGAGTATTAATGTAGACCGTTGCTACTGATAAATCCCGGGTCACTTCTACATCCGAAATGGCGATAAAAGAAGTGTCTTCATCAGGTAAATTCTGATGAATGGCAATCGCCAGCGTACGTCGTAAATGCGCTGCGACCCGATCACTTCTTTTAAAATCTCTGTGTCCCATGTTTTCCTGTACCTGTTAAGTTTTAATCCAGGGTTTTTTGCACTTCAATGCGCTCATAACATTCGATTTGATCGCCTTCCTGAACGTCATTGTACTGCCTTACACCGATACCACATTCAGTCCCGGATCGAACCTCTTTGACATCATCTTTATGACGACGCAATGATTCAAGTTCACCTTCAAAGATAACCACGTTATCACGCAATACACGAATGGGGTTATCGCGTTTAACCACACCATCTGAAACTAAACATCCCGCGATGGTGCCAAACTTGGACGACCTGAATACTTCACGAACATCAGCAATACCGATGATTTCTTCGCGGGTCTCAGTGCCCAGAATTCCGGTAACTGAACTTTTTACCTGATCGATGGCTTCATAAATGATGCTAAAATAATGTAAATCAAGGTCATTTTCCTTGATAAATTCCCTGGCCACTTTATCTGCACGAACATTAAAACCTATGATGATCGCGCCTGAGGCTGCCGCTAATTGTGCATCAGCGTTGGTGATACCCCCGACGCCTGCAGAGATCACTTTTACGTCAACTTCATCATTTGAAATATTTTCCAAAGATTCCCTCAAGGCTTCAACCGAACCTTGAACATCGGCTTTAACCAGCAAGTTCACAGTTAATTTGGCTTCCTGACCCATTTGAGACATCAGGTTTTCCAATTTAGCGGCTTGTTGGCGTTTCAAACGCATTTCACGCTCACGTTCATGATGCTCCTGAGCTGCCTCACGGGCATGTTTTTTGTTTTTAACCACTAAAAATTCATCACCGGCAATGGGCACACCGGATAATCCCAACACCACAGCAGGTATCGACGGACCAGCTGACTCGATTTCCTTACCGTTTTCATCAATCAAACTTCTGATGCGACCAAATTGTTCACCACAAAGAATCATATTACCCTTTTGTAAAGTACCATTTTTTACCAACACTGTGGCCACTGGTCCTCGACCTTTATCCAGTGAAGACTCAACCACAATTCCGGTGGCACTGGCATCCTTGACTGCTTTTAGTTCCATCACTTCTGCTTGTAAGGAAATGGCATCCAACAAATCATCAATGCCTTGACCAGTCTTGGCTGATACTTCGATAAATTGCACATCCCCACCCCAGTCTTCTGGCACCACTTCGTGTGCCGCTAAATCCTGTTTAACTTTGTCCACATTAGCTTCGGGCAAATCAATTTTATTCACGGCAACAATCAAAGGCACACCAGCTGCTTTAGCATGTTCAATACCTTCTTTAGTTTGCGGCATCACGCCATCATTGGCCGCAACCACCAAAATGACAATGTCCGTGACTTGCGCACCACGGGCACGCATGGCCGTAAATGCTGCATGGCCTGGAGTGTCGATAAATGAAATAACACCCTTTTCAGTTTCAACATGATAAGCACCAATGTGCTGGGTAATCCCACCAGCTTCCTTGTCTGTTACTTTGGTATTTCTGATGTAATCCAGCAAAGAAGTTTTACCATGGTCAACATGACCCATCACTGTAACCACTGGCGGTCTGGTTTCGGCATTTTCTTCATCAATGCTTTGTTCAGTCTCTTCCCTCAGCATCTCAGCCTTGGTTTGTACCACCGCTTCTTCTGCCTTATGACCCAGTTCTTCAACCACCAGGATGGCGGTATCTTGATCAAGAGCCTGATTAATGGTCACCATCATGCCCATATTCATCAAAACCTTGATGATATCGGCAGCCTTGATTGATAATTCTTTGGCCAAATCTGAAACTGTAATGGTTTCAGGAATGGCCACCGTCTTGATTACAGGTGCCGCTGGTTTTTGGAACCCATGTTCAGCATTGGATGGTGCCACATGTTTTCGAGCTTTGCGGTCTGCTTTATGTCCTGGCTGTACATGTAATTGTTTTCTGCCATAACGGGTATTGCTTTGATCCTCGTCATCTCTGTCACGAGTTTTCCCTGCTTTTTCTTTTTCTCTTTTCTTACGGTTAGCTCGTTCGGTGATGGCTTTTTGAACTTGCTGATCCACCAATTCATCATGTCGTTTTTTCTTTTCAGCTTCCTTGCTGGCAGTTTCAGCTTTAGCTTTTTCTATCCTGGCTTGTTCCTTTGCCAGTTTTTGTTGCGCCTCTTCCTGCTTACGCAGCTCTTCTTGTTCTGCTTCATATGCTAATCTTTCTTGTTCTTCCTTGTCTTTTTCTTCAGCAGCTTGACGCGCCACTTCCTGCTGTTGGCTTATCAACTGTTGCTCAGCTTCATACTTCGCTTTTTCTTCTGCTTCTAATTGCTGCTTGCGCGCTTCCAAAGCACGTTGAGCCGCCAGACGTTCCTTTTCAATTTCTGCCATCTCAGCCTGACTGGGTCCAACAGAAACTTTTTTCTTTTTGACTTCTATGTTGATATTCTTGGTTCTTGAAACTCCTGAACCGCTGCTTGGTACACGCAAAACTTCCTTTGTTTTTCTTTTAAGCACGACTTTTTTACGTGGTGACAAGCTCTTTTTCTCTTTTCCATGCGAGCCCCGCAAAAACTCCAATAACTTAACTTTGGATTCATTGCTGATTGCGTCGTCTTCTGATGAGGCCGGAATACCTGCACTTTCAAGTTGTTCCATCAACTTTTCGGCAGTGATTCCCAACACACCAGCTAATTGTTTTACAGTTACATCAGACATAATTGTCTCCAGTTTAGTTTATTATTCGAACCAATGTTTACGTGCTTCCATGATCAAATCAGAAGCATCTTGTTCATCCATCTCTACCAATTCAAGCAACTCATCTGTCGCCAAATCAGCAAGATCATCTCGGGTTCTAATACCATTGTCAGCCAAAATATAAGCTAACTTGTCATTCATTAAATCCAGACCCAACAAATCAGCTGCCGGTTTTTTGTTTTCCAGCTGCTCCTCATTGGCAATCATTTGTGTTAACAAAGCATCTCTTGCACGGCCACGTAATTCTTCAACCAATTCTTCATCAAAGCCATCAATATTTAACAACTCAGACTCATCCACGTAGGCAATTTCCTCAATCGATGAGAAACCTTCCTGTACCAATAAAACAGCCATGTCCTCATCCACATCCAGTTTGTCCTGATACTCTTTTACAAACTCCATTGCTTCAGCTTCATTCTTCTCTTCGGCTTGTTCAGTGGTCAGCACATTGATTTCCCATTGAGTTAATTCGCTAGCCAAACGAACATTTTGACCACCACGACCAATGGCCTGTGATAACTGTGCTTCATTAACCGCCACATCAATAGCACCTTTTTCTTCATCTACCACAATCGATTCAATTTCTGCAGGCGACATGGCATTGATGATAAATTGCGCCGGGTTTTCATCCCAAAGTACAATATCGATACGCTCTCCACCCAACTCATTGGCCACTGACATCACCCGTGATCCACGCATCCCAACGCAAGCACCGATTGGATCCAGTTTTTTATCGTGTGAGAATACCGCAATTTTGGCACGATGACCCGGATCTCTGGCTGCTCCTTTGATTTCGAGAAAGCCTTGAGAAATTTCAGGTACTTCCATTTTAAACAATTCAATCATGAAATCAGGGCTTTTTCTTGAAAGGGTCAAAATAGGACCACGATTCAAACGATTGACTTCAACCAGTAAACCTTTTAAGCGATCACCGCGTTTCACTTTTTCACGAGGAATAGCAAACTCTCGCGGCACAATGGCTTCGTTACCACCACCGACATCAATGAACACATGACCTCGCTCTACACGTTTTACAATACCTGAAAGTACTTCACCAACTCGGTCTTCATACATTTCAACCACTTGTTCGCGTTCGGCTTCACGTACTTTTTGCAAAATAACCTGTTTGGCGGTTTGTGCAGCTATGCGGCCAAATTCTACAGATTCCATTTCTTCTTCGATGACATCACCAATTTCTATCTCTGGATCAGTTTTTCGAGCTTCTTCTAATAACAATTGGCGATCTTCAGACTCAAATTCCTCTTCTTCAACCACAGTCCAACGGCGATAGCTGTCATATTTACCTGTGTTTCTGTCAATATCAACCCTAACATCCATATCCTTCATATGTTTCTTTCTGGTGGCAGATGCCAAAGCCAGTTCAATGGCTTCAAAAATCACATCACGACTGACACCTTTTTCATTGGACAAGGCTTCCGCTACATACAGAATTTCTCTACTCATTTTTTAACTCCACCGGACTTGGCATTTAACCCTTGGGGTTTCAACCGAGCTTTCATTACATTACCCATATCGAACTCATAATCTGTGACTTCGTTAGTCACAACAATAGTTTCACCATCAACACTGTCAATGACACCTTTGATGTTTCTGGCACCATTAACTGGTTGCGCCAGTTTAACCTGAATCTGTTCTCCTACATAGCGGGCAACCTGCTGACTGTTAAACAAAACCCGATCAATACCAGGTGATGAAACCTCAAGTACATAAGCCCCCTTTATAGGGTCTTCTACTTCCAAAATGCCAGACAATTCACGACTGCAATCCGCACAATTGTCCACTGATATGCC
>JAGRJR010000042.1 GCA_020442635.1 Lysobacterales bacterium | reverse complement strand
ATTATTCTGTCTTCCTTGACACTCACCGCTGCGCGGCTTGCGTGAAAATCTTTTCCTGAAAGATTTTTCGCAAGTTTTTCAACTGGACTTCCAACTAAACATTAGAATTTTCGAAAATCAAAAATCTATCTATACGGTCATTTCAATTCTTCGATTCCAACTAAACCATTGAACTTTTTATTATATTTTGACATTCAAAAAATCAAAACAGACTTTCCAACTAACCCCCTGAATTTTTTGTCCGGATTTAGGTGTTTAGACTTCATACAACCCCCAATAAACTTCTGTCTTTGGCGAACAATAAAACCCTTCAAAATTATCCACAGATAATATTTTTTCAATGATGTCTTTTGATGAGCATAAGAAGGAGCAATGGCTGTCCCAGTGAGTAGTAATTAATAGGCTGTGATCATGGGTAAAAACACAACCGTGTGAAGACACAAGATCTTTCTCAATTAAATCATCAATCCAAGTCAATTTTCTTTCAGTGCCAAACTCATCTGCGACCCACAACCATTCATGCCCTAATGTTTTTATGGCAGAATATATTCTGTTCTCAAGTAGAGGCGGGATATCTCCCTCAGGTGGACAAATGATATTTTCATCAAAAAGATCGTTAAGTCGATTTGCAAACTCCTCATTTGCAAATTTTTCTTTGATTCCATGAATTCTTGTTCTCAGCCCTACATCAATTTCAGCGATATTTTTAAACCCTTGAACAGTCCTCTTGAAAAGGCCAACCCAATACCAACCCTCATGTTGTCTTGGTATTGGACACTGCCAAAGCCAATTTATCCAAGCAGTTAACCCCAAAACTGATTTCATGCCCCCATTCAAGCGGCACCCTGTGGGTGTTGAACTCTCCCGATTGGGTTGCTTTGGGACCTGTGTCCCATTATCAGCCCCAACCGCCTCATAATTCATTGATTTGATTGAAAAAGCATGACTTTGTCTGGGACCCTGGCCTCAAGACCAACCGCTTTTTTCATGATTAAATGGCCGTTTTAATTTGACAGGTTTAAATCATGAAACAAAAGGAATTGGTCAGTGCCGTATCCAGGTGGATTGGTGTCAGCGTGTTCAGTATCCATGCGGTTCAAGCAGGTGATGTTTTCACGGTGAATTCCATCGGTGATCAGCCAACAGCAGGACTGATCACCCTGCGTGAGGCCATTGAGCTGGCTAACAGCACATCTGGATCAATCATTGATTTCGATGAGACCCTGTTCTCCGAACCGCAAACCATCACATTGGAACAAGGCGATTTGGCGCTGACCTCCAGCACCACAATCAATGGGCCGGGTGCTGATTTATTAACGATTGATGCCCAGGGATTAAGCCGAGTGTTGACCATTGATGATGCTAACTCTACATCACAGAATGTCAATATCTCAAAGATCACCTTCACCGGTGGTAATGGTGAAGCTGAAAACCCGGGAGATTTTGAATACGACCGTGGCGGCTGTGTCTTTAACAAAGAAACCCTGACGCTGAGTCACGTTGTGATCACCGGCTGTGAAGCAAACGTAGATGGTGGCGGCTTTTTTTCATTAAACGCTCAAGTAACGATCTCTGACTCTGAAATCAGTCATAACAGCACCACATTCAGGGGTGGTGGCATCAAGTCAGATGGGGGGCAGTTAACCATCACCAATTCAACCCTCAGTGATAACACAGCCAATCGTAATGTTTTTGCAGGTGGCGCAATCGAGATCAACAACACGCCACTGCTTTTAATCAACAGCACCGTTTCCAATAACCATTCAGCACCAGGCGCAACAGGTGGCATCAGTGTATATTTCAATTCAACCTTAACCTTGATCAACACCACTGTGGTGAATAACGCGGGTGGCGGTGTTCTCGTCAGTAGTAATTCTTTGGTCAATATGAGTAACAGCATCATTGCCGGGCATTCTGATGGGGACTGTGAATTCTCCAATATTTCTGCTCAATCAGACAATCAAAATAACCTCGACACCGATGGCAGCTGTGATGTATTGGCCACCAACCACATCACTGTAACAGATCCGATGTTGGGCCCATTGACGGACAACGGTGGTTCAACCTCAACCCATTTACCTTTACCAGACAGTCCAGTCATTGACCGTGGTGATGATGTTCTTTGTTCCGAGGTTGATCAGCTCGGCCGAATTCGACCCCAAGATGGGGATGGGGATGACATTCCGGTGTGTGATATTGGCGCGATTGAATTCTCATTTTTCTTGGATGAGCTCATTTTTACAAATGGCTTTGATTAAGGGAAAAGTAACTCCCGAGTGACACATGCGCTGATGAGATGCCTACTTTAGAAATTGAGTATAGGTAAACAGGTTGAGGGAGTCTTTGTTAAACGAGTGTGATGGCAAAAAACCTTCTACTTTTGAGTCACTTCAAAATGGGGGAATTACAATGATGCTGAATTATCAGTCATGGTGTTTTAGTTTAGTGGGTTAGTTGTGAACCCAACTTTCAGTAATAATCCAGCTGTTAAAGCCATTTTGTTCAGGAGTTTAGTGGTAAAACTTACTTCAGAAAGGGAAAAGTCAATAACTTATGATTTGAATTTGTTTAGTGGATTAGTTTTACCTTCAGTTTCTTTGAACGTTACTGACAAAGGCCAGGATAGACTTTTTCAGGGACAACTAGTTAAAATGGCAAACTTTCAACCTAAACCAAATTCATGCAACCATTTAATCCACCACAAAGAACCCTGATGGGGCCTGGTCCCAGTGAAGTACACCAGAATGTTTACCAAGCCTTGTCAAAACCGACCATTGGTCATTTGGATCCTGAATTTCTGCGATTGATGAATGAAGTTCAAGTGATGCTCAGAGCGGTTTTTCAAACCAAAAACCAATTAACCATTCCAGTCTCTGGAACTGGCAGCGCTGGCATGGAAACCTTGTTCGTGAATTTTCTTGAGCCCGGTGACAAAGTTGTGGTTTGTGTTAATGGTGTATTCGGCACCCGCATGGCTGATGTCGCTGCGAGATGCGGTGCGACAGTGGTTGAGGTCAAAGCTGAATGGGGTACAGCCATCAACCCAGCTGACATTGAGGTTGCATTGACCCAACATCCGGATACCAAGCTTCTGGCCATTGTTCATGCTGAAACATCTACTGGTGTATTACAGCCCATGGATGAAGTAGCTGAGTTGGCAAAGAAGCATGATGTTTTGTTACTGTTAGATGCTGTGACCTCACTGGCTGGGGTGCCTGTCGAATTAGACCAGTGGGGTGTAGACGGCTGTTATTCAGGTACACAAAAATGTTTAAGTTGTCCACCAGGTCTCGCGCCAATCAGTGTTTCTGATCGAGGGTTACAATTGATCCGAAATAGAACCACCAAACCACAAAGCTGGTATCTTGATTTGTCCATGGTGGCCAATTACTGGACCGTTGGTAATCGTGCTTATCATCACACCGCGCCCATCAATATGAATTATGCCTTACATCAAGCATTACGCCTGGTGCTTGATGAAGGATTGGAAGCGCGTTTCAAACGACACTGTGAAAACAGCGAATATTTATGGCAAGAACTGGAAAAATTGGGATTGGAACGCTTTGTTGATGCCAGCATCGCCTTACCTCAATTGAATGTCGTTAAAGTCCCAAAGGGTGTAGATGAAGCAGGTGTCAGAGCCCGTTTATTGAATGAATTTGGTATTGAAATAGGTGCAGGTTTAGGGCCCATGGCCGGTGAAATCTGGCGCATTGGCCTGATGGGGGAATCGAGCCGGCCAAGTATTATTGACCAACTCATTGTGGCATTGAAACAAGTGTTATGAATGTTTCTTTAATCTTTCATATCGTTCAGGAGTGCGACTGATGAACTTTCCTGTTTTTGAATATTGGGTAACATTTACTTAAAAGTATCGGCAAAAGGAATGGCCGCAATTTGATAATCATCTTCATATAGAACTTTTCCAGGACGGCCGGTAATCAGTTGCAGAACCGAGTATTCATGTGACTCTAATATCTGTGCATATTGGCGCATTTTTTCAATATGCTGTTTCGCTGAATCTTTAAACCAACTGATGGCTTTAGGTTTTGCATAATAGTTGCTTTCACTTGATTGAACATGAGGCACTTTAAGATTCTTCTTAAACCACAGATAAATCTCCTCTTGTTTTTTATCTTCCCAATCAAATAATTCGTTAGACTCAAGCAATTCATCCATTGCGTTAAATAATCCCTTATATTCATGAGATTCTTGGTCTCTGATTTCAACAACAAATCGTATGAATACTGCCTTATGATTGTGCATTGTTACTTAAGAACATTCGGTAATTGGGTTAATTTTGCATTGATATAGAAGCCACTGAAAACTTCAATAAGCATAAGTATTAAATAACTCTTCAATGTTTCTATTCCAGACACCGTGGTATTTACCGAGCTTGCGTTCGGCTGGGGTGACATCGGTGTCGGCAATGATTTGTAGTGGTTCAAGGTAAATGCTTTCGTCTTTGCCACAGGACGATTTGATGGCACGTTTTTCCAAGCCTGCTCGCGACAGACTCAGCATTTGCAAAGCCAGGTCACGCACCCGACCATCTCTAAATTTCGTATTCAAGCCATATTTAGGAACATTGTCACGTAAATGTTGGTGTTCTGCTAATGTCCAGTCACTGATCCAATCAACAGCTTGATCCAACTGTTGTTGGTCATATAACAGCCCAACCCATAAAGCAGGTAAAGCACAAATTCGACGCCAGGGACCTCCGTCCGCACCACGCATTTCCAAGTATTTTTTTAATCGCACTTCGGGAAAAGCGGTAGTTAAGTGGTCTTCCCAATCTTTTATGGTGGGTAATTCACCTGGCAAAACCGACAATTTGCCCAGCATAAAATCTTTGAATGACAAACCTGCGGCATCTATATACTGACCATCTCGATAAACAAAATACATCGGCACCTCCAGCATATAATCAACGTAACGTTCAAAGCCCATGTTGTCTTCAAAGACAAAAGGTAAAATGCCACAGCGGTCAGCATCGGTATCGGTCCAGATATGTGATCGGTAGGACACAAAACCATTGTCTTTGCCTTCAATGAATGGTGAATTAGCGAATAATGCCGTTGCCAGTGGTTGTAATGCCAAAGAAACCCTGAATTTTTTCACCATATCGGCTTCTGATGAAAAATCCAGATTGGCTTGGATGGTGCAAGTTCTTTTCATCATATCCAAACCCAACGATCCAACTTTGGGCATATAGGCGCTCATGACCTTATATCGACCTTTGGGCATATAACTGATGTCCTCACGCCTGGCCGCAGGATGAAAGCCCATACCCAAAAAAGCACTACCCAAAGGCTCTGCCACCGCTTTAACTTCTTTTAGATGTACACCAGTTTCAGTACAGGTTTGGTGCACATCTGTTAACGGCGCCCCTGATAATTCCAGTTGCCCGCCCGGCTCCAGGGTGATGGAGCAGCCGTCCCGTTTCAAGGCGATGATGTTATCTCCTTCATACTCCGGCTGCCAATTGAATTGATCCATCAATCCTTCGAGAATGGTCTTAATACCCCCTGGTTCATCATAATGTAAAGGTTGTTGATTATCTCGATGAAATCCAAACTTTTCATGCTCGGTTCCAACCTTCCATTCTGATTTGGGCTTGCAACCCGAAGCCAGATACTCTATCAGTTGTTGTTTTGATTCTATTTGTGGGCTTTTGGGCATGTTCTTTGTGGTTTATCCAAGTTGAAACATCTTACCAAAAACACAGCCTACTGCCAGCAGTTTTTGTCCTTAGGTTTTTATCACAACAACTTTTACCCAAGTGGCTGTTTATGTTTAAATAACCTGATGAATACTCCATTAATCAGCTTTCTTTTTATCTTTCTACTGTGCTGCGGAACAACTTCTGCTGACACTTTGAATCGTGGTAATGGTGCAGAACCCGATTCGTTGAATATTCACCTGGCACAGGGCATTAATAGCCACAACATTTTGCTGGATTTATATGAAGGACTGATGACTTTTGATGCACATGGTGAAGTGGTGTACGGCGCGGCAGAACGCCATGAACTCAATGATGACCAGCAGCAATGGATTTTTTACCTCCGGGCCGATGCTCAGTGGAGTGATGGTTCTCCTTTGTTAGCGCAGGATTTTGTCAAAGCCTGGCAACAAGCCATTGAACCCAAAACTGCGGCACCTTATCGACATTTATTCGCCAATTTACTGCAAGGTGAGAAATTGCAGGTGCATGCCGCAAACCCTCATGAACTGGTCATCAAACTTAATCATCCTGATGCTGGTTTCCTGAATAAACTGGTACTGCCCATTTTTTTTCCATTACCACCTCACCACAAAGACGTGACGGTCAGTAATGGAGCTTATTATTTGCAACAATGGAATATTCAAGAGTACATAAGCCTGAAAAAAAATCCACATTTTCATGGTGCTAAAGAGGTGGCTATGGATGAAGTTATTTATTGGGTGACAGAGAATCAAAACAGTGAATTACTGCGTTTTCGAGCCGGGGAACTGGACTATACAGAAACCATACCTGACCATCAAATTGACTGGCTCAAACAAAATTTATCCGAGCAACTTAAAATTGCTCCTTACTATGGCACTTTCTTTCTGGGTTTGAACCTGAATGACCAACAGTTGAAGAACCCATTCTTACGCCAAGCATTAAGTCATGCCATAGATCGAGGTATTTTAGTTGACAAAGTACTGAAATCAGGTCAAAAAATAGCCACCAACATCATTCCCCCTAGAAACCCTGTGATACAAGACCCGTTGTTTGATTTAACCAAGGCCAAGGATTTACTTAAAAAAAGTGGATTCAAACCAGACACTGACCGTGTTGAACTATTGTACAACAACAGTGATAACCAAAAAAAAGTTGCACTGGCTATAGCAGCTATGTGGCGGCAAAACCTGGGAGTTAAGACCCAGTTAAAAAACCAGGAATGGAAAATGTTTGTGGTGACCCGCAAGAGTTCGCAAAAGCAAGTATTCAGATCAGGCTGGATCGCTGATTATTATGATCCATTGAATTTTCTGGAATTGTTTCTAACTGACTCACACTTCAATTTTTATGGTTTCAATAACCCAAACTACAATCAAACAATCATGGAACTATACAATCAATCAGATTCTGGGCAATCAAAGCAATTAATCGAAAAAGCACAATCTATTTTAGCCCAAGAATTACCAGTTATTCCAATTTATCACTATGTTTCAAGACATCTAGTGAACCAGCAATTAACAGGTTATCACAGCAACCTAATGGACAAGCACCTGAGCCGATATTTGAAAATAAGCCCGCTTGATTAAACACGGGCTTTCATTTAACACCAAAAAATTTAGATCAAATCTTTCACTGCTTCAGTGATGGCTTTACCAATCTCTTGCATTCGCTCAGTGGCTTTAGCGACACGAGTTTCTGATTTTAACGGTTTTCTTAATTTGTAATGAGTACCCACATCTTTCATTTTGCCCAATCGCCACAACTCAGTATAAATGGCTTTGGGTGTTAGGCTGCCATTGGCGTGTTTCTGACAAATGGTTTCAAAAGAGTTTTTATTCTCATTTTTTAGGATTTTTTTGGTGTTATTCTTATTACAATAAGCCACAACATCTTCATAGACCCTAGAAACCTTGGATGGTTTAACGTAGATTTTTTCACTGCTCAAATACGGCGCAATAAACCTACGATCTATACCAGTTCGAGCAGAAATTTCAACCACTGTTGATTTTTTCTTCTCTTTTTTGGCTTCACGAACCATGTGCATTTTGTAATACTCAACAAATTCTTTATAGGAAAAATTGTTTTCTAATGTTGCTAATGCCAGAATTTTAGCGATATCTGACATTTCCTGATTCATCAGGGTCATTTTTACTTCATTTTTTTTCATTTTATTTCACACTCTTTGTTCACACATTTACCATTATAAATATGTTTTATACTAATAATTACTAAAAAATGTAAAATAACGTTTAATACGACATAAAAATGTCGTCTGATTATGTTAAGACAATTGAAAGGCGTCAAAACGACAAGTTTTGCCCTTTATTTGGAAGGTTGGTTTCATTGATAGTAACAATTCGGCACGTAATGGTCTTTTAAGTACCACTCTTTTGGCTTTTGTTTGTAAAGCTTTTTTCAACAAAAATTCTGCATTGTCATCTTTGTGTCGATGAATGGCATGGAATAATTGCATGTCTTTTTTGGTTTTTGCGGAGTTGCTTCTTTCTGGAAACATGGGGTCAAGATATATCACATCAAATAGGTACCTTTTCATGATGTTTTCTGCTGGTTCATTGATTAACTTTAACGGCATTACTTGTGTTTCTGCCTCATAACGATGCAACCCATCCGTGAGTAAAGCATGAACAACAGGATTTTGTTCTGTAGCAGTCACCTTAAAGCCACTTTGAAACAACAGAAAACTATCACGACCCATACCACAAGTGGCATCCAAAACAGAAACCTCCGATTGATTTTTTAAGCGACAAGCCTTGACTAAATGTTCTCCTGCAATATGTTGTGATGCGCGGAAAGCAATACGTCCTTGCAGAAAATTAACATGTACTTGTTGATTGTGCTGGTCTGAGACAAACAAAACCCCGTCTTTAAGAGACAGGGTCAGTTGTTTTGGCAAGTTTTTATATATGGTGTCAACATCAAGACCCAGCAGATCCAAATGTTGCTCTATTTTCATCACTCTATCGTTTGTCTATAGCAACATAATCTCTGGTTGTGGCACCACCATACACCTGCCTTGGGCGACCAATACGTGTATCTGGCGTTTCATACTGTTCCAACCATTGTGAAGTCCAGCCCACTGTTCTGGCTAACGCAAACATCACTGTAAACATTTGAACGGGAATACCTAATGCTTTATAGATAATGCCTGAATAGAAGTCTACGTTTGGATACAACTTTCTGGCAACAAAATACTCATCTTTCAAAGCGATTTCTTCAAGCTTCATGGCCAATTCTAACTGTGGATCATGCACACCTAAATCTTCCAACACCTCATGACAGGCTTTACGAATGATGGTGGCTCTTGGATCAAAGTTTTTATAAACACGGTGTCCAAAACCCATCAATCGGAATGGGTCATCTTTGTCTTTTGCCTTGGCCACATATTTATCGATTTGACTGACATCACCAATCTCATCCAGCATATTCAACACCGCTTCATTTGCACCGCCATGAGCTGGTCCCCATAGCGAAGCAATACCTGCAGAAATACAGGCAAAAGGATTGGCTCCCGTTGAACCAACCAATCTTACTGTTGAAGTACTGGCATTTTGTTCATGATCAGCATGGAGTATAAACAACAAATCCAAAGCTTTAGCAGCCACGGGATTAATTTCATAATCCTCAGCTGGAACAGCATACATCATATGTAAAAGACGCTCGGTAAAGTTCAATTTATTTTGCGGGTACATAAAGGGTTGTCCCACATAATTCTTATAAACCGCGGCAGCAACTGTTGGCATTTTGGCAATCAGGCGAATGGCTGCGATTTTGCGGTCTTCTGGATTGTTTACATTGGTACTGTCATGATAAAAAGCCGAAAAAGACCCAATCACACTCATCATCATAGCCATTGGATGTGCATCATACTGAAATCCTTTCATGAAATCTCTGAGTTTTTCATGAACCATGGTATGACGTGTAATCAAGTTATTAAATTCTTCGTATTGTTGTTGATTGGGTAATTCACCATTCATGATGAGATATGTCACTTCCATGAAATTACTGCTTTGGGCCAACTGTTCAATCGGATAGCCACGATACAGTAGAACACCTTTACCTCCATCAATAAATGTGATGTCACTTTGACAAGCAGCCGTGGCAGCAAAACCAGAATCGTAGGTAAAATAACCCGTTTGTTTATGCAAGGTTTTAATATCAAACGTGGGAGGACCCATTTTTGCACGAATCACTGGCAATTCAGCAGTTTTACCTTCCGGGGTAATGACTTTGACAACATCTTCACTCATTTATAACTCTCCAATTAGGACGTAAAGCTGATTAATTTTTTTTGACCGAGAAATCACAGTGGCCTCTAACAATTAACCATTTAGCACAAAGGCTTTAATTATGGTTTAAAACAATCGTTCATTTTAACATTTTCAATGCTGGTAATAAAAGCAGTTTGCAACTCATCCATTGGTCGTAATTGCTCATTTATTTTACGGGCATAAAAAAACCCGAATACTTCGGGTTTTTTAAGAATAACTGTGAAAAGTTTACGATCTTTGGTATCTGCGTTTGAATCGATCAACACGTCCACCAGAGTCTGCCACTTTTTGCTGACCTGTGTAGTAAGGATGTGATTTTGAAGAAATCTCGATCTTCACTAACGGATACTCATTACCATCTTCCCATTTGATGGTCTCTTTTGTATGGATGCAAGAGCGAGTCAAAAAGGCAAAATCAGCACCTGCGTCTTGAAATACCACTTCTCTGTATTCTGGATGAATATCTTTTTTCATAATTGTTTCCAAAAAATTGTTCTGTCTTCAAACAAGACGGCGTATTTTAATGTGGTGCCAACGCAATGTAAAGCCTGCTTTTGACTTTTTTCAAGGTCAACTGATTATTTAATCTCTATGTCATTCAAATCCACATCAAAGCGACCCATTAATCCAGCAAGATCCTTAAGCATGATTTGACCACCAATTTTAATTACCACCAACTCAGAATCGTCATCCAAAGACATCACCGACAAGCCTTTCATGGTGTTATCTGCCATTTCTGCCATGATATATACTGTAGAATCTTCTTCGCGTATAGCAGCCAACTGTTCCATCCCCAGAGCTTTCATTTCAACGGCTGTGCTGTTGATGAAGCTTTTGATTTGATTCAAATCACCTTTAAAATCTTCATCCTCTAAATTGTAAACTCTGACTGATATTTCTGTCAGATTTTTCATGATATTGGATACATCTTTTTCTTCGCTGGTCATGCCGCTGAGCAGACCCAGCATGGCAGGGCCCAAATTAATTTCAACTGAAGGCTCGGTATTCATCATACCTTGTAGCTTATCCAATACATGTTGGGCATTGAGCTGTGAGCTCAATAATAGTGCCATTATAATTGCTGTTTTTTTCATTTTTTTCTCCACTAAATCTGCGCCATGGCCATTTGTGACACTGATTTTGATACAGGGACAATAATTCCTGGCTTGATGCCCAACGTATTGGTGTCTTCCAATGTTTTTTCACTGACTTTTTGCATGTAATGCATGGCTATTTGCATGTCTCTTTCAGCCTGTTCAAGTTGGTTTTGTTGATGTTGGTTATGCCAGATTAGACCCACCGAACACAAAGCCACAAAAGAAAAAGCGATGACTGGCTTCAACCACTGAGAAACTCCATCCAAACCAATGTTGGCATATAGACTTTGTTTCATCGAAGGTGGACATTTAAGCTGTCGCGCCTGCTCAAAATAGGAGGTCAACTCCTCTGAAACCTGTTTTTCTACTGATTGCTTACGCATACATTTCTTCCAAATTTTCTTTTATTTGTTTTCTGGCTCGATGAAGATATACCTTGGTTTGTGACAAACTCAGGTCCATTGCATCCGCTAATACTTGATAACTCAGGCCATTGACTTCTCGCATCACCAACAAGGACTTATAAGGTTCATCTAGCTGGTTGATGGCTTTGCCTATTTCACCAGAAAGTTCTTCATTCAAAACATAATCACTGGCCGATTGAGCCACATCACTGCCAACGGCTTTGGCAATCTGATACTCAACAGCATGTTTTCTTCTTCGCAGTATATCCAAACATTGGTTTCTGGCCACTTTATACAACCAGGCTTTTTCGTATTTACCGCCTTCTTCGCGCCTTTGCCACAATTTGATAAAAGTGTCTTGCACCACATCTTCGGCCTCAAGTTCATTACCCAACATTTGATAAGCCAACGCGTACAGTCCATGCTGGTTTTTACTTACTTGTAGTCTATACCAAATGCTCATTCTACTCATTATGCTTGCTTTTCAACACTTAAGACGTATTAATTTTAAAAATGTTACAAATTTCAAAAAAAATCTATTAGAGAACTGAGTAGAATGCAATTAATTGTAACAAACACAAATCACCATGAAGAAAACCCTAATTATACTGACTTTTTTAATGCTGATTTCATGTGGCAACCAACCGGTCAAACCTCAAAAAACCACAGATCTGCTGATTTCAGCCTTAATTGCACAAAATACTGCACTTATCGACAATGAAAAAACCAAATTACAACTGGGCACCAAAAATAACAACATCATAGGTTTGTATTTACTGGCACTGCAAAACCAACCATATCAATTGATCAGTAACAGCCAGGTTTTGATGCAAAATATGCACCACTATAATTTGCCACAACAAATTATTCTTAAACAATTGTTATTGTGGGCCTATGCACACCCCATTTACCGACAGGAAACTGCCAAGCAGGTCAGGATCTTACAGAGAGAAACTTTACTGGTTGCTCCTAGTAATATAGATTTTGTCGCTTGTGAAAGTGAAAATGAAGGCTGTGCCAATACGCTTCGACAACAAGTGGCGCATATAATCAGCGCACATGAACTCACCGAAGCTTTGACCCAAATGGCCGAAAACGACCCATGTATTAATCTGAGTGATGAAAACATGACCGGAGAATTTGCCAACCAGTGTTTGGCCAGCCGCAAAGGTAACTTAAAAATCAACCTCATCAGCACTCCCAAGTTTTTATTCAATCAGTGGCAAAGCGCCTTTGAGGGAGAACAGTAACTCTAATGATCACTCCTCAAATAATGCTTTAAGTGCGGCAAAGTTCTTTTTATTATTGGCTTTTTGTTGTTCGACAGTGAGATTTTTTTGATGGTAACCGTGGGTTAATTCTGCAGGTATTTCGTCCAGAAACCGACTGGGTCCTGAAAAAGTATCGCTGTTGTCATCCTGAAATCGCTTTTTACGCTTTTTTACATACGAAACTTTCAACCGTCGCATGGCTCGGGTAATACCCACATACATTAAACGCCTTTCTTCTTCTACTGCATCATTGCTTTCATTAGCATCTGCCAGCGAATTGGCATGTGGCAGAATGCCTTCTTCTACACCCACCAGATAAACATGTTCGAACTCCAGACCTTTGGCCGCATGTAGCGTCATCATTTTCACTGCATCTTCCTTATTTTCCTCTTCTTGGCTGGTTTGCAATGACAAATAATTCATTAACTCCTCCATATTGAATGATTTATTGCTACCTATGGCATCGACCCATTTCAAAAAGTCCCTGACCAACTTGGTTTTGTTGATTTTAGCTGTTTTGTTATTGGCAGATATATTGACCCAATTGATGTAGTCAATCTGACTCACCAAAGAAGTCAAAACTTTATCAGCTGTAGTTTTCATTTGTTGGTGGTTTTGAATCAAGTGTACAAACGCAGTGACTTTCTGTTTGGCAGATGGGCTGAGCTCATTCAAGATTTGAGACTCACTACAAGTTTGAAAAAAACTTTTGCCTTGATGTTTGGCTATGAGTGATATCTGTTGTACGGTTTGCATACCAATACCTCTTTTCGGCGTATTGATACAGCGCAAAAAAGCCGAGTTATCTCGAGGATTAGCCAATAATCTGATGTAAGCCATCAAATCCTTGATTTCCGAATAATCAAAAAACGAACGCCCTCCAGACATTTGATAAGGAATATTGTTTATTCGCAAGGCTTGTTCAAGCAATTTAGCCTGGTGATTGGAACGGTATAATATCGCATAGTCACTATAATTTTTCAGATTGACTCGTTTTTGGAAACAGATGTCAGTAACCACCTGCTCTGCTTCTTCCTCTGCACTTTGGTAAGCCGTTATGTTTATTGGTTCTCCTTCGCCAAGATCACTCCATATTTTCTTGTCAAAAGGATGTGGATTATTTTTTATAACCTCATTGGCAGCCTGTAAAATAATGCTGCTGGAACGGTAATTTTGCTCCAACTTGACTACCGCCAATCGTGGAAAATCTCGTTGTAACAACTGCAAGTTTTCTATTTGTGCGCCACGCCAGCCGTATATCGACTGATCATCATCGCCTACACAGGTTAAATGATTTCCCTGCCCCATTAAGGTTTTAATCAGTTGGTATTGGCTGGTATTGGTATCCTGATATTCATCCACCATCAAATAATCAATCCTTTGTTGCCACCGTTCTCTTACCTCCTGATGGCCATTTAACAACCACAAAGGTCGCAAGATCAAGTCATCAAAATCCATGGCATTGATGTTAACCATATAGTTAAGGTATTGTTGGTATATTTCTGCGGCCATGGGAACCGTGGTTTCAACCTGTTCAGGCTTCAATCCTGCATTTTTCCAACCAGATATCTGCCATTGCAATTGATTGGCCAATTCTTTTTTGAAACCTTTGGGCAGCAAAGAAAGTATAACCTTTTGACATTCTGAAGCATCAAGAATGCTGAATCCTCGATGAAATTGGGTGTGGGCAATTTCTTGCTGCATCAGCCGCAAACCCAAGGAATGAAACGTGGAAATGTTCAGTCCTTCCCCTCCTTGTATCATTTGCATAGCACGTTGCTTCATTTCTTTAGCAGCTTTATTGGTGAAGGTAATGGCGAACATACCATCTGGCGAACAAAACCGTGTTCGAATTAAATGAGCCATTTTTTCGGTGATGACACGTGTTTTACCACAGCCGGCACCTGCTAATACCAACAAAGGTCGATCAGTTTTTTCTACAGCTGCTTGTTGTTGAGGATTGAGCAAAAGGTTGGCCGATTAAAAAAATGAGCATCTTAGCCAATAACTTCAGAATTTGACAAGTGATGTTCTTGCAAATTGATCAAATCTCCAGGCTTGCCAAATAAATATCCTTGAAATAAGCTACAACCAATACCTTTCAAAATACCGAATTGTTCTTCTGTTTCCACACCTTCAGCCACTGTTTGCAGGTTTAAATGTTGTGCCATTGAAATGATGGTTTCAATAATCACCAAAGCCGATTCATCCTTGCCCAGATCTGCTACAAAACTTTTGTCTATTTTCAAATAATCAATGGGTAATTGACGCAAATATTCCAATGAAGAATAGCCTGTGCCAAAATCATCAATGGCTATCAACACCCCCATTTCTTTGAGTCTGTCAAACTTATATTGGATTTCATTGATGTTTCCCACCACCACACCTTCGGTTAACTCAACGACCAGTCTGCCCTGTTGTATGTTAAATCGTTTCAACATTTGATCTATGTACATGATGAAACCTTGTTGATGGAATTGTTTGGAGCTGACATTAACAGAAATATTGTATTGGCAATCCATGATTTTCAGGCAGGCATGAGAAATAACCCAGCGACCGACCGATTGTATCAAATCAGTGTCTTCAGCCACAGGAATAAACTCATCTGGAAAAATGGTTTGTTGTTCGTTGAAAATCCTGATTAAAGACTCAAAACACACCACATTACGATTATTATCAACAATGGGTTGGTATTTCAAAATAAAATTGTCATTGGTGACAGCACTTCGAAGTACTTGTTCGACAAAGAGCATTTTATCATTATCCTTTTTCATGCTCTCATGATATATCGTAACTTGATTCCGACCCTGCTCCTTGGACCTGTACATGGCCACATCAGCTTGCCTTATGATGTCATTGACTGTTGAGTTGCTGGTTGGGTAGATGGTAATACCCAGACTGACTGTACAAACATGGCTGTGTTCGTTAATTTTGTACGGCTTGGCCAGATGGGAAATGATTTCTTCTGCCAACATGATCACCTGTACCGCTGCATCATTTTGTGATTCAAATTCACAATCCGTTGCTAACACAAATTCATCGCCACCAAAACGAGAAATGACTTTAAAATCATCCTCATAATCCCTTAACCGACCAGCAACTTTCAACAACAAACCATCACCAAAATGATGTCCAAGAGCATCATTCAATACTTTAAATCGATCCATATCCAAAAATAAGACCGCACCAAATCTCTTGTTTTCCTGTGCTTTATAGATGAGTTCTAACAGCTCATTTTGAAACTTTTGCCGGTTAGGTAGTTGCGTTAACGAATCATGAAAAGCCAAGTGTTGAATTTTTTCTGTATCACTTTTTCGATCGGTGATATCAACCAACATTCCCATCACTTCTATGGACTCATCAGAATTACTGGCCAAATGAATATAGTCCCGGAACCATCGATATTGGCCATTGGCATGTTTGATTCGATACTCAACTTCTGTGTGTTCACCATCGACTTCTTTTTTATGGATAACATCTTTAACCAAGTGAACATCATCCGGGTGAATGATGCGAGTAAAAAAATGCAACTCTGTTAACCAACTTTTCACATGGTAGCCGAGAATGGCTTCAGCTTCTCTGCTGACGTAGGTAACCTTGTCTTGTTGTAAATCAACTTTCCAGAAAATGACTGGCTGACTCTCAATGATTTTTTTATAGTTTTTATTGCGCTCTGCCAGTTCAGAGTTAATAAAAGCCAGTTGACCCGTGCGTTCTTCAACTTCACGAGCCGTTATCCATTGCCTTCCTGTCATTGTCAGCATGCCTATTCCAACAATACCAACGAATGAAACTGCAATAAAGAGTGTCAACCACAACCCCCAAGATGATTCGAGGGTAAAATAAGCATTAGTCGGAGTCATAACAATCCGGTAATCTTTACTATTAATTGTAAAATTACTTGAATTAACGAAATGCATATATCGATCAGTCAATACCTCTTGGCTGGTATATTTATTGACGAATTCCCCACCAACTTTTTCTTCCAGTTGAATTTTGTAAAAATCCAACTTCAGACTTTCACTCTGTCGTTCTAAATAGGCTTCCAGCTGAGAAATATTTAACTGTTGTTCCTGAGCAATTCCAACGATGTAACTAATGTGTGTTTTGACCATTTGATTGATTCTTTTTTCTTCATGGCCTTTAAAGGAATGAAACAGCAAAAAGACCAGCATAAAACCAATCAAAATAGGCATTCCCACAGAAAATATTCTGGGTTTCCAAACAGATCTGGGTAAAGCAAAAAAGGACAGTACCACTGGTGTGAATATCAACACGCTCATCAGGTCACTGATATACCAAACTGTTCCTTTAATTAAAAAATCATCAACGGTGTAATACCCGGCTAAGGTTAGCAAACAGGCAAATATAACTGTTGAAAATAAACAAGGTAAAACCGCTGCAACCACAAAAAACCGCAGTATTTTGGGTAAATCTATCAAAAGAGGACTTACACCAGCAATGTGCCGAGCCAGAAAACCAGCAAATAAAGGCCTAAAAATATTGGTTAAGTAGAGTAAGACATCATAAAGTGTGGCCATATGCCAACCAAAACTCTGGTGCACTTTATAGAGCACAAATGCATTGATTAATTCAGCCAAAACGATGCCTGGAATCACCCTAGCACCCCAAACAAAAACACAACCTATGCCGATTCCTGTGGCTGGCCAGATAGTTACCGATAAGGTGGTTCTGATCATATACTGGGACGCCAAATAACAACACAAGGCATAAACCAACGCCACACTTAAATTGAGCACTATGGTATTAATTAAAGCCTTCGAATTGTTTATCATTTGACACACCTTGAATCAAATGATAATACCTAAAGGTGCTTATGTAATCAAGCTACATTAGAATGAATATCAAGTATCATTTCTGGCATTTTGGACAGTAACAACTGGCACGCTGACCGATGACCTGGTTTTTTATCACAGTACCACAGACCAAACAAGGCTGGCCTGCGCGGCCATATACATACAATTCCTGTTTAAAATAACCTGGTTTACCATCAGCATTTCTGAAGTCTTTCAAAGTGGTGCCACCCAGATCAATGGCTTTTTGCAGTACTTGCTTAATGGTAGCTGCCAATTGTTGATATTTATTCAGGCTTATTTTTGTCGCTTGGTTGGTTGGCCTTATTCCAGCGAGGAACAAAGATTCAGCTGCATAAATATTACCAACACCCACCACCACCTGATTACTCATAATGAAGGTTTTAACGGCAATTTGCCGTTTTTTAGCACTTTTTTTTAACCATTGACCATCAAAGTCATTACTCAAAGGTTCTGGACCTAGTTTTTGCAACAGTGTGTGTTGAGCTGGATCAACACTAGTAAGTAACACACAACCAAAGCGCCTAGGATCGTTTAACCGCAAGGCCTTACCCTGTCCTAATACCAGCTCAAAATGATCGTGTTTTTGATAGACCTCATTACTGTCAACCATTCGGATGACACCAGACATACCCAGGTGCATCAACAGATGACTCTGGTCAGATAGCTTAACCAAAATATATTTAGCCCTTCTGTGTAAATGTTCGATGGTTAAACCAACAATGTCATTGATTTCTGTGGGTATTGGCCAACGCAAAGATGCATTGAACACATTGACTGCCACAATTTCTTGCCCTAACAACCAAGGTTTAATGCCTTGTAGCGTGGTTTCAACTTCAGGCAATTCGGGCAAGCGTTACTCCAGAATACTGATTATATTGTTTTACCAATAAAATGGCTTATCAGATTATTGGCAACAGTAAAACGTGGTGAAAGAATAATTGAACCCTCTCGTGCCCATCTGAGTAAGTCGTCTTTTTTAAACCATCGGACATCTTCCATTTCATCATCTAACCGAATGTCATCAGAAACCGCTTCCGCATTGAATGCCAGCATCAAGGATGAAGGGAATGGCCAGGGCTGAGAGCCGAAATAGGTGACATTTTTAATCCGCACATTGGACTCTTCATAGACCTCCCGATGAACCGCATCCTCAATTGATTCACCGGCTTCTACAAAACCCGCCAAAGTCGAATAAACATTAGGCGGCCAAGTATGTTTTCTGCCCAATAAACACTGGTCTCCTTTGCTAACCAAAACAATGATTGCTGGCTCAATGTGTGGAAATTGTTCATGACCATTTTCACAAACCATTTTATGGCCTGAACTTTCCAAATGGTTTCTGGTACCGCAAATGGAACAAAACTTTTTATGTCTTTGCCACAAATCAAGCCCCCTTGAATACAAGGCGATGTGAGCCAGGTCATCATCCAGCGCCATAGCATATTGCCGAATGGATTCAAACTGACAGTCTAACTGGATTTCAAGTGCATTGGCTTCCTTTTCCGTTAATCCACTACTGAACCATAACTCATCATGAAGAACACCCAAAAAACTCTGTTGATTAAGCGAACCTAGTGGACTGTTCGAAATAAAGTATTTTTCATTAGAATCTGGATAAATATGATTGCCCCGATAAACCGGAACATAGTGGCAAGTTTTGAATTTTTGTAACTGTTTAATGCGCTGTTTTTGTTCACGCATGTTGGCACAACGATCCAACTCGGTTCGAATAAAATAAATTTGATCAGCACTCATATTGAAAAAGAACTGCCACAACCACAGGTGGATTTGGCATTGGGGTTACTGACTACAAAACGAGAGCCCTGAAGATCTTCAAGGTAGTCAACAGTAGACCCCATCAAATATGGAAAACTCATGGGATCAATCATGATATGAACTCCATGTTGCTCCATCAGCACATCACCATCCACCAGATCTTCCTCAAAGGCAAAACCATATTGAAAACCAGAACACCCACCACCAATGATATAAACCCGAAACTTTAAGTCCGGGTTCATTTCTTCCAGCACCAGCTGATTGATTTTATTGGCGGCTGAAGCCGATAATTGAATGTTGTTATTGTCCATCACTTTTAGATTTTTTTAGCTCGATTGGGGTAACATCGCCACCCTGGTAAATCAGTTTACCATTGATTTGTGAACCAGTTTCCATCTCAATATTGACATAAAAAATGTTACCATTGATGCGTGCTTTTGAAGCCACTTCCATCTTGCCGGACACAGTGATATCACCTTCTACTGAACCATCAATTTTCAGATTTCCAGTTTTTAACGAGCCGTTGAGCTTGCCAGATTCACTGATGATTAGTGTATCATTATCTGATGATGAAGTGACAGAACCTTCTACTGTACCTAACAAGTGCATCATGCCACTGAAAACCAGGTCGCCTTTGACTGTGGTTTTTTGCCCAATGATGGTGTCTATATTTTGTGTTTGGTTGTTATTTGCCATGATTTTTTCTTTGTTATTTTTAGTGTTAAACATGATTCCCCAATATCCTGATACGTGTTCGGTTAATTGGATTCCATCGATTCATCAGTCATTTTCTTTGGTGTATGATTGATGATATCGGACCATAGAAATTGTTCGGTAACCGCCTTTTGCTGTTTACCTTTAGGATTTAATTCTACTAAAAGCATGGTTGGATTAAAACCTTTGGGTAAGCTGATTGTGTATTTCTTCACTTGAAAATATTTAAATTCAAAAACGTCATTTAGTTTGAATTGATCAATTAAATTCAATATTTCTCCTTGCCCTTCCTGTATACCTTTCAGCGACAGTTTAATTTTACCTTGTATGATATCAGCTCGTTGTAACCTTTGCGCCAAAACCATATTCAGAACCAGCATGCCACCCTGTTTTCTCACCCCAATATCAAACACCCTTAAGGTTTTGATATCATCCTTGTGACTAAGCAAGTTTTCATAAAAAACCAATTCCGCTTTCAAAGCATCTTTTTCTTCGGTTAAATCCAATAAACTTTGTTGTAATTCTGCAATGGCTTGCTGTTTGACCTTGGCTTCGGTTTGCAACAGACTGATGGTTTTGCGCTGTTGTTGATTTTCCTCAGTCAGTTGCTGGTTCATTTCAACCCAAGTTTTTTTCTGGCCTTGAAATGCATTCAACACATCCAAATTGCTGTACTTACCAATCAGGAAAGTCAAAATAGCCAATCCCAACAATGAAAACAACAACCAATGCTGTCTCACAAAAGACGGCTGATCCTTGGCTTCCTGAATCACATATTTGGGTATTTTGATGCTCACTGTTTGTCGTTGAAAAAAAACGGCATTATACCACCTGCATGTAAAACCAGTATTAAGTCAATCGAACAAAAGGTTGGAAATAGCTATGATTGACTGAAATCAACTACCCACGTTAACTCAGGACAGTTAGCTTAAGCCGACTGAGTTCAGAAATACACAGCCGCCCTTTCCAGTAATAGAGAGCAAAAGTTCGCATTCGATCATGTTTGCAACCAACAGTTGAATAATCCAACTAAATTCCTAAAATAGCCACTATGCTTTGGATTAAAACTTTTCATATTTTTTTCGTCGTCAGCTGGTTCGCCTGCCTGTTTTATCTGCCACGCCTGTTTGTTAACCATGCGCAAACCACTGAAGAAGCGTTACGCGACATGTTACTCGGCATGGAACATCGACTGATTAAAATGATGCGATTCACCTTGTGGGGTACTGTTATTTCAGCGGTCTTTCTGGTCTGGTCAATCTCAGGTGAATACTGGAAAACTTACATCAGTCAAGGTTGGTTTATTGTTAAAATCATTCTGGTATCTGGGTTGATTTTCTACCATTTTTGGTGCATCAAAATTCACCACAACTTCCAGCAAAACATCGAACAAAGATCCCACGTTTGGTTCCGTGTTTTCAACGAAGTCCCGGTATTTTTTCTACTTGCCGTGATTTATCTGGTGATTGCCAAGCCATTTTGAGCAGTGTCCAAAGTGAAGTCAACTCGGTGCCATCAAAGTAGCCATAAATAGATTGATGCTACCCATACTTTACCAAGACGAACATATGGTGGTGATTGATAAACCATCTGGCTTATTGGTGCACCGTTCTATGATAGACAAACATGAAACAAAGTTTGCTTTACAAATGACAAGAGATCAGATTGGGCAATATGTTTATCCAGTTCATCGTTTGGACAAACCCACATCCGGGGTATTGGTTATGGCATTGTCATCAGAAATTGCCGCCAAACTCACAGAACAGTTCACGCAAAAACAAATCCAAAAAAAATATCTGGCTTTGGTCAGAGGTTATACTGATAAAACCGCAACCATTGATTATCCTTTAAGTGAGCAATTAGATAGAATTGCTGACAAACAAGCACGGCAAGACAAACTTCCACAACAAGCCATAACCCATTATAAAACCTTGTGGCAAGGTGAAATTCCTGTTTCAGTGGGTCGCTACCCTTCCGCAAGGTACTCACTGCTATCATTAACTCCAGAAACGGGACGTAAACATCAAATCCGCCGACATATGAAACATATCTTCCATCCCATTGTTGGTGACACTACCCATGGAGATGGTAAGCACAATACTCTGTTTCGTGAACGATTTAATTTAGGTCGTTTGTTGTTAGTGGCAAAAGAAATCAGATTTGAGCATCCTGTGACTGGTGAAATCCTGCAAGTTTCAGGATTTATCGGTCAAGAATTTGAACATATTCTCAATGAATTGGGTTGTAACATTCAGTTCTAGTTACATGGTTATATAATATTATTATCACCTAAAGGCCGTATTTTAATGATAGCTCGCCATTCTGAATGACAGCATAGGTTTCTCAAGGTAAAATACCGCTTTTTTATTTGCTTTGATGCCATGTTTGACAAATCATTGACCTTGTCCAAGACTGATCCTGAATTGTATGCAGCGATTGTTGCGGAGAATCAACGTCAGGAAGACCACATTGAATTGATTGCTTCTGAGAATTATTGTTCACCTGCGGTGATGGAAGCGCAAGGTTCACAAATGACCAATAAATACGCTGAAGGTTATCCGGGTAAGCGATACTATGGTGGTTGTGAATATGTGGATCAGGCTGAATTGCTGGCCATTGAGCGAGTTAAAAAATTATTCAACGCAAATTATGCCAATGTACAACCACATTCGGGGTCACAAGCCAACCAAGCGGTGTTCCTGGCTTTATTACAACCGGGCGACACCATTTTAGGCATGTCTCTGGCGCATGGTGGTCATTTGACCCACGGTGCCAAGGTCAATATTTCCGGTAAGTTATTCAATGCCGTGCAATATGGCATCAAGGACGATACCGGCGAGATTGATTTCGACCATGTGCGTGAAATGGCATTGGAGCACAAGCCTAAACTCATCATCGGTGGTTTTTCTGCTTATTCAAAACGCATTGACTGGCAAAAATTCCGTGACATCGCGGATGAAGTTGGCGCTTATTTTATGGTGGATATGGCACATGTGGCTGGCTTGGTCGCCGCGGGTGTATATCCATCACCAGTTAACATTGCTGATGTAACCACTTCAACCACGCACAAAACCTTACGGGGACCTCGTGGTGGTATCATTCTGGCTAAAGCCAATGAAGAAATTGAAAAAAAGCTGAATTCAGTGGTATTTCCCGGTATCCAAGGCGGCCCTTTGATGCATGTGATTGCAGCCAAGGCCACAGCCTTTAAAGAAGCTTTGGAACCTGAGTTCAAAACCTACCAACAAAACGTCGTTAACAATGCCCAAGTGATGGCCAATGTGTTTATCGAGCGTGGCTATAATGTGGTTTCAGGTGGCACCGAGAATCATTTATTCCTGTTGGATTTGATTGACAAAGACATCACCGGAAAAGATGCCGAAGCCCGATTGGGTGAGGCACACATCACCGTCAATAAAAACTCTGTACCCAACGACCCTAAATCACCTTTTGTAACCAGTGGTTTGCGTTTAGGTACACCTGCTGGGACCACCCGTGGATTTGGTGAAAAGGAGTTTTCTGAAATGACCCACTGGATTTGTGATATCCTTGATGACATGGAAAATAACGCAGTGGTTGAACAGGTCAAAGCCAAAGTATCGGCTTTGTGTGCAAGTTTTCCGGTTTATGGATAGGCAGAACAGTTAATGACGAATCATAAGAAAAACAAAAGATTGCCAGAGCCTTTGGCCAGAAAGCACCGTGCCAGAAAGCGACTGGTGCAAGCTTTGTACCAAATGCACTACAACGACATGACAGCCAAAGTCGTGATTGAGCAGTTTTTGGAAGAACAGGACTTTAATAAAGTTGATACCGAGTTTTTCAAATCAGCCCTCAAGTATATTGAAAGCAATCGCGAAGAAATTGAGTCATACATCGACCCGCACTTGGGTCGTGAAAAAGACAGCCTGGGTGCGGTTGAATATGCGGTGCTACTGATGGCTACTTATGAATTATTAAAACACCTTGAAACACCATTCAAAGTGGTCATCAATGAAGCCATTTTGATGGCCACTGAATTTGGTGGAGAAGGTGGACATACTTTTGTTAACGGTGTTTTGACCAAAGTAGCCGCAGACACCAGGAAATTCGAAGTCAATCAGCAATAACAGGTGAATTATCAAAGAATTTGATTTGATTCATCACATCCAATCACAATGTACCACCACAACCGGTGGTACTTTATTGGGCATCGGTGATGATGCCGCCATCTTGCAAACTGACCCCAACCAACAGCTGGTGATTTCCACCGATACTTTGGTTGCCGATGTGCACTTTAAGTCTGATGATTCAGCACGCTCGATAGGTCACAAATCCCTGGCGGTTAACATCAGTGACATGGCTGCGATGGGCGCTCTACCCAAGTGGGCTTTATTGAATCTGACCTTGCCTGAAATGGACACCCAATGGCTCAAAGATTTTACTGAAGGTTTTGCAGACTTGTTGCAAACACATCAGGTTCAGCTGATAGGCGGTGACACCACCCAAGGGCCCTTGTCAATCACCGTTACCGTGATGGGCTATACTGAACAAGCCATTCGACGCAGTACCGCTCAACTTGATGATCTGATCGTGGTCAGTGGCCAGCTGGGCAGTGCCGCCTATGCTTTGCATAACCAATGCGATCAAGCACTTAAAAACACCTTGCATCAACCTACACCGAGAACTGACATAGCGCAAAAGGTTAAATCTATGGCAACCTCTATGATAGACATTTCTGATGGTTTACTGGCAGACCTGGGACACATTTGCAATGCCAGTAAAGTGGGTGCAGTCATTGAACTGTCACAAGTACCGGTTGATGATACTGTTAAGCAGCATGACGATTGGCAACAATATGTGTTGGCGGGCGGCGATGATTATCAATTGTGCTTTACCATCGATGCCAATAACGAAGAGCATTTGCCGGAAGATTGTCACATCATCGGCCAAATCATTGAGGGTGATGGTATCATGGTGTTACACCATCACCAACCGCTGAGCTTAGATTTCAAAGGATACCAACATTTCGACCATGAATGATCATTCCACAACTCCCCTGACCACCCATGATGTGGCGCTGAAAACGCCAGTGGGATTTCTGGCTTTTGGATTTGGCAGCGGATTGGCGCCAAAAGCACCAGGCACCGTTGGCACCCTGGCGGCCATTCCGGTTTACCTGATGATGGCTCCTTTGGCCTGGCCCATGTATTTGTTCCTAACCGTGATTTCATTTCTGTTTGGCATCTACTTGTGTGAACGTGCCAGCGAGATGTTGGGCGTACATGATCATGGCGGTATCGTCTGGGATGAATTTGTCGGCTTGTGGTTGACCTTATTTATGATTCCTTTGCAGTGGCACTGGTTGTTGCTTGGGTTTTTGTTGTTCAGGTTCTTTGATATCATCAAGCCATTTCCGATAAAATGGTTGGATAAGAAGGTCAAAGGCGGTTTTGGCATCATGATTGATGATGTGATTGCCGGCATTTTTGCCTGGGCTATTCTGTTTACAATAGTTAGATTTTTTGGATGAGCAATCAATATGAATAAGGTTCTGGTTTTAGGCGGTGGACGCATCGGTGCTGCCATAGCGAAAAACTTAAGTGTTGACCACGCGGTTACTTTAGCTGATTTGAGCATTGACCATTTGGGACATTTATCCGGACATTGCGACGTGGTGGCTGCCAATGCCTGTGACGATGCAGTTTTGGCCAAACTGGTGGAGCCCTTTGACCTGGTGGTGGGTGCACTGCCCAGCTTACTTGGATTTGATCGTTTACGTGCTTTGATTGAACTGGAAAAGAACATTGTTGATATTTCTTTTTTTGCTGAAGATGCCTTGGAGTTGGATGAGTTGGCCAAAGCCAAAGGCGTCACTGCTTTGGTCGATTTTGGTTTGGCTCCGGGTATTTCCAACTTGTATGCCGGACATTTTGTCAGTGAATATGACCAGGTTGAAAGCTTTGCCTGTAAAGTCGGTGGTGTGCCTGTTGAAAGACTCAAGCCCTTCGAATACAAAGCTCCTTTTGCCCCATTGGATGTGATTGAAGAATATACCCGCCCTGCGCGCATGATGCGTAACGGTAAGGAAATCATTTTACCGGCGATGAGTGAAATCGAATCCCTGTATTTTAAAGGTGTGGGTCATATGGAAGCCTTTAATACTGATGGTCTGCGCTCCTTGTTACAAACCGTCAACATCCCCAATATGGCCGAAAAAACCGTACGTTACAATGGTCATGCCACATTTATTCAAAAGCTGATTGATGCTGGATTTTTCAAGCCAGAACACCGTGAAGCCACCGCCAAAGTGCTGTTAGAACAATGGCAATTTGCTGAAAACGAACCCGATTTAACGGTGATGGAAATTTCAGCCAGTGGTATCAAAAATAATCAACCAATCAGTGAGTCATACCAATTGATTGACCATTATGATCATGCAAACAATGTGTCATCTATGGCCAGAACAACTGGATACACCTGTGCTGCCGGGGTTCGATTGGCATTAAGTAATGAGTTGCCCAAAGGTGTGTTACCACCTGAAATCATTGGCCAAAATAAACACTGGTTTGACTCAATTTTCAAGGAATTGAGCCAATACAACATCAATATCATTAAGCAATGATTGAATCACTGTTCTATTATTTCAACAGTTTGTCAGTCTTTGGCAAAGTCGCTATTGTATTAAATGTCAGTTTATTTGTATTAGCTGGGTATTTATTTTCTAGAATCGTTCCCGCTGATTCGGAACCACTCAACAAAAAACGTGCCAGAAACCTGCGTTTGATGAATGTATTGTTGTGGTCTATTTATCTGGTGGATTGGTTGTGGAACTACATCATTAATGACCATGGTCACAGTGAGTTTTTCAAGCGAATTTCGCAAACCGGTTTGGTTTTCTTACTTGGCTA
>JAGRJR010000041.1 GCA_020442635.1 Lysobacterales bacterium | reverse complement strand
CTAATAAGGATTCTCAAAACCCTTAGGCTGGTTTTTAAACCTTCTGTGCACCCACAGGTATTGCTCAGGGTGTTGTCTGATTTGTTGTTCGAACAGTTGATTAATGGCTTGCGTGGCCGACGCCTCATCCAGCTCAGATAAATTTTTCATGACGGGCAATATTTCTACACGCCATTGGCATGACCCGGTGCGAAAACAAAACCAAGGTACTACAGGCACGCCTTTACTTGCCAGTTTATGGGTGCCCACCGTGGTGGCGGCCGGTCGGCCAAAAAAGTTCGCAAACTTGACTTGATAAGAGAAATTCTGATCTGGTGCATAGTAGACTGGGTGACCCGATTTAACCGAGGCCAATAAGCTTCGGATGTTTTTCTTGTCGATTAATTTATCAACAAACTGAATTCGTGCAGCTTCTAAATGCGCTTCTAATAGCTTGTTATTATGCTGCCGTGCCAACATATGACCCACAGGCATATTCAGTTGTTTAAACTGGTGATTCAAGCCACGAATGCCCCATTCTATAGAAGTGGTATGGCAACTCAATAATAAACATCCCTCGCCCCTTTGCACCACCTCTATCAAATGTTCCAAACCGGATATTTCGAACCGGCTTTGTAACTGTTTATCATCGACCCATAAAGCCGCCAACATTTCCATCACCCCTTGCCCGGTTGAAAGCATGTTTTGTTTAAGCAACTTTTTGGCTTGTTTACGATCAAGCTCAGGAAAGCAAATGCCAATGTTAATTCTGGCGATCCGCTTTCTTGAATTGGGCAAGTAATAAAACATTCGACCTAACAGCCGACCGATACGCATTTGCGTGGTCAGCTTACGCCTGGCCAACCATTTGGCCACCGCTACCTGAAAATCAGTCCTTGTTTTGCTGTAACTCATACAATTTGGCGTATTTGAGATAGGCGTAGTAACTGTTGAGTGTTGAATTAATCACCCCAGCCACACCATTAAAAATTTGACGTTTGATAAAATATTGCCTGAAAAAATAAAAAATGGGATATAAAAACAAACGGAAAGCGCTGCACCGTTTGCCTCGATCAAATTTTTGCTGCGCGGCTAATGCAGAATAACGGTTGATTTTATCGAGCTTTACTTGAATGGATGTTTCACCATAATGCTTAAAAGGGGCATAAAGCCGTTTAACCACGCCCTCAACCTGAATCGATTCATGCACCAAATCCTGACTCATTTTGGCCTTGGTCTTGTCAAACAAGCGAATGAATTCGTTGCGCTTAACCCAAGGATGCGCCCAATGCCAAAATACCCATTCAATCCGTGGCAAATTATAGCCACTGGCATTCGGTTCTGACTGTTGCCACTTGTTGATTTTCTTGATGGCCTTGGGTGTTAAACATTCATCCGCATCCAACAGCATCACCCAATTATTTTTTGCCATATCGATGGCATCCTGCTTTTGTTGCGCAAAACCTTTAAATGACTGTTGCTTAATCCGTACCTGAGAAAATGTGCTAATCATTTCAATGGTGCGATCTTCACTGAACGAATCCAATACCAAGATTTCATCGGCCCATGACAAGCTTTTGAGGCATTTATCTATGGTTTTTTCCGAGTTAAAACATGTGACCACCGCACTGACTTTATTCATCTCTGGCTCCAATAAACAACATAATCAACAGCCACCACAAACAAATTGACCAAAATGAAGAAAACAAGGAATACAAAGAAACAACAGGTAACAAAGCAGCCATCAAAGCCACCGCATAAGGCCATACATTATTTTCTTGGAAGACATTTTTCACCTGTTTAACAACCACAATCATAAGCGCAATAAACAATGACAAGCCAATGGTGCCCGTTTCAGCCAGCAATTCCAATACCCAATGATGCGCATGTAAACCGCTACCCTGTCCTGCTACCCAAACATCACCCACTTCGGCAAACTCATCATAAGCCTGACGAAAAGCTCGCGCACCAACACCGTTAATCGGATGTGCCTGATACATATTGATGGCTGTTTGCCAAATAGGCAAGCGATCAGCCAATGCAAAATCTATGGCCTCCCAGTCACCTCCAAAAATTTGTGCAGACCGATTGATACGTTGGGAAAAATCATCCGAAATCAAATACAAAGCCGACATCCCTGCCACAGCCAAAATCATCACTTTAGCTAACAATAATACACGTCGGCCTTTAACATGATGCCACCAAAACATCACCAACACAAATGCCGCCATCAACCATGCAGAACGAGTACCGCTTAATAATATCACCATCAACACCAACACGACTATTAACCAACGCCACCATTGTGCATACTGTCGAGATTGAATTAAAATCAAGGGCAAAAACAAGGCCAGAATGGGTCCAAGCTTAACATTTTCAGCAAAGATACCGGTTAAACGCCCTGGATAAGAGGTCATACCTAGTAAGTTCACCCCAATAGCTGCTTGGACCAAGGCATCAAAAACCCAAAACATCAACAACAACGATAGCCAGTACATTATTCTTTGTACTAATACCACAGCATTTGGGTGCCTTAACAGCACAATCCCAAGCAAGTAAAATCGCAGTAAACCCAAACTCACTAACCAGCTTTTTTCTGGCCAATAAGAATCCACAGAAGACAGCACTGACAATAAGAAAAACAAGCCAAAACCTAGACTGAACGATTTAAACCAGGTCTCTTGTAACAGGTTTTTAAAATCTGACAACAGATAGAATAATCCACTTAACGCCAACAATAAAAGTGGGATTTCGGCCAAACGACCAAATGGTAGTAGCGCAATGATGGCCACAGACATAATGACAAGCAAGTTGTCCTTTGGATTCAATCTGTCCGAAGGGGTATCTTTCATGATATCGCAGCCAATCCCTGTTGATAAACCCCAAGGGTTTTCTCAAACATGACTTTGTTGTGAAAATTATGCTGAACGGTGACTTTGGGGGGATATTGTAAAAACTGATTGATTGTATTTTGTAGTGCTATTTTATCACCTGCCTTAATCAAACCAGATGGAAACAATTGTTGCATCAGCTCTCCAACGCCACCCAGATCATATGCCACCACTGGTTTGCCCATACTTAGTGCTTCGAGTACGGTACGACCAAAACTTTCAGGTTTATTGTTCACTGAAATCACCAAGTCTACAGAGGCATATAAATCAGGCATATTGGCAATGGTACCAAGCCAAATCACTTTATGTTCTATGTTCAGCTTATTAAGTTGCTGAGCAATTTTTTTGCTGTAATTCGACTGGTTAATGTCGGCAGTCAAAACCAGTTTAACATCCTCCTTTGCCTGTTGAAGCCAGGGCAATACTTGCTCCACGCCTTTGACTGCTGATAAACGTCCTGGTAACAACACCTTATTCACATTAGAGTAGTTTGGAAACTTTGCCTCAACTTGTTCCAACCATGGCTGATTAATCTGATGCTGTTGGTTAAACTGTGAGTCAACTCCTCGATGAATGACAATTGGTTGACGCTTCAGGTACTTTTTAAAATGTGTTAGCAAGTAGGTTTTAGCCACCTCGGAAACAGCAATGACCCGATCACCGCGTGCCATCACTGATGAATATCGGTTAACAGAATGTAGTCCATGTAAAGTCGTTACAAACAAGGGTTTTGATTGTATTTTTCGTAATGCGTGCAAACACAGCCAAGCTGGTATCCTTGAACGGGCATGTATCACATCTACTTGATATTGCTCAATGACTTTTCTCAGCAGACTAATCGTTTTCAAGGTTTTCAATGATTTAGCTGCCACTTCAAGCTCGATATGCTCTACACCTGCATTGGACAATTGTTTAACTAACTCACCCCCTCGGGAAACCACAATAGATCGGTGACCTTGCTGTTTAAGGTAATTGGCAAACTCAACAGTTCCTCGTTCAACACCACCCACATTAAGTCTTGGCACGACCTGCATAACAGTCAAGCCCTGTCCAATTGTTGATTGAGCAGTGTCTATGGAATTCACAAACCTTTATGGTTGAATGATGTAAACATCACCAGAAAGTAACACATCCAGGCCGGTTTTATTCAGCATCCAGAATATATTTGGCACCACAATATTCACAAACGGCTTCACCTGTCTTCTCAACAGACAAATACACTTTGGGATGCGAGTTCCATAATGCCATATCGGCACTTGGGCACGACAGCGGCAAATCCTGTTTTTTTACATGATAAACTTTTTCTGCATTGGCTGTTTTTGGGGCTGCTTTATGGTTCATGAATAGTCCTGATTAAGTTAATAAGACCTTTAATCAAGGTCTCGTTTATAATGGACAGGTATTATAAACCGTGAAAACCATTGAATAAAGTAAATCTGTGTTGGGTATTTTCTGAAGGGCGGAAAGGCCATGAAATTCAAAGCATGACTTTGGCACATGCGCTGGCACAACAGGTTCAGCTTTATCCATTCACCTTAAAACAACCCTGGCTGACATTTGCCCCAAGGCGATTACCTAAATTTAACTTGGCAGTCACTTGGAAGGAAGTACCTGAATTGTCCACATCACCAGACTTGATCATCACCACTGGTCGTATAGCAGCAGCTGTTGGCAAACACCTCAAAGAAATACTTAACAAACAGAACAGCCTCTGCAAACATGTTCAAATATTGAATCCTAAAGACAAGTTAAGTAAGTATGACTGGGTACTTATACCTGAACATGACCAAATCACCGGTGACAATGTGATTAATTTTATCGGCAGCATTCACCCCTATGACTCACAATGGTTTGCCCAAGACAAAGACTCAGATTTCAGCCAATACCTAGCTATTTTCGTCGGTAACCCCAAAGCTCATTACTTTGAATCCAAGTTCGCAGAAGAAATCAACACTATCCACAGACATTTTAGTGATCGTCCATTGTTTTTTTGTGGTTCACCAAGGCTCAAGCCAGAAAACAGAAAAATAATTACAAGCCTTGTCAGAACCCAGGATAAAGTTTGGCTGAACAAGACAGATGGCTCCAACCCCTATCAATCATTACTTAAAAATGCAAAAAAAATCTTCGTCACCAGCGACAGTATTAATATGATCAATGAAGCTTGCGCAAGTTATGCACCTGTCAGTATTTTGGCAAAGGACTTTATACCCTCTCCAAAACACGCCAGATTTCTTGATTCAATAGTTAGTCGTTGTTGCGACTTTAAAACGCTCAATGTATCCACTACTTTGGCACCCTCACCAACTCTTTACAAACAAATACTTTTATAAATTATCCTAAAATGTTATTACCTATAAAAAGTTGCCGGATATAAAAAAGGGCGCCATGCGCCCTTTCAATCAAAACAAATGATACAAGCCAGGCAATTTATTGAGAACAATCTACCACCACATTAACATCAGCTCCATTAACAATCTGTTGGTGTCTTGGTGGTTGCCCTCCGGCCTGATTACCTTGTGCATCAATAGAACAGTTACTGCCAGCATTGGTAAAACCACCTTGCTCAACATAAAAATCCATCCCGTCTTCTAGTCGAGTATTGAATAAAAAGCCATTGGTATTAGCGTTTGCTGCTGAAATGGTAACACTTTCAACATAATCATAGGTCCCTGTTTGCCCAAAATAATCATATACAAACAAGTTCATGACATATGTTGCTGGAGGATTTGAACTCGGGAATTCAATAACATCACCGGCTACAGCGTAGGAAACAGGTTTCACTTCAATTGTAATTTCAGGACTCGGTACACTTGATAATGGATTTTGATCATTATCAGCTGCTATTAACCGAAAAGTGGCTTCACCAATTTCGTTGTCGTTGGTAAATATTAACAAATCAGTTAAATTGGAACTTGCAGTTATACCACCTAAAAATGAGGCGTCAATTACATTGGGGTTTGAACCTCCGATGAGATTATCAACAATTGAAAAACTTACAGTTTGGGTTACTTCATACGGACCTGCTGAAACATTGCAGAAAAAATCGTCCGCGCTAAAATTACCATTAAGCCCATTGCCACAATCATTTGTAGAAACTGCACAACTAACCACATCTCCCCCTACAGGTGGTGTGGGGTCAATAACTATATGCGTACAGGCCACATTGAAACTTGGAGCATCATTTACTGGTGAAATATTGGCCCCTAACTCAATAACATTCGAAAATAAACCCAACGCGTCAGCAACTTGAACCCTGACTAAATCTGGAGATCCGGTAGTAAAGTAATTCTCATCATCTGGATTAGGAACCAAGTCAAACCTCACTCTGTGAACTGTTGCTGAATGCCTGTTCACCCTAATGTTAGATACACTTAACTTGTCATTAACCGAGACGATGTAATCATCTAAGTCTTCTAGTGGAAAATTATCAGCCGTTGAATCATGTATAAAGAAAGTGAGATCCGTTCTCGGTGTTGTAGCACCTTCCAAAAACTGAATCGTTGAATAATTAACACCCCAGTTAATAGTAGGCGCATTATTATTAATGACATCAAAAGCCTGGTGATAATATTCCACATCAGTAAAGAAATATGTATGACGAGATGCTTTCAAAAATACAGCAGTCATCAAATCAAAACTACCGCCGATTTGTGATAATTGATCTACCTTTCTTACCACATCAACCTTGAGCGCTGTATTATTTTCCAAAAAAACATCCTGCATTTTGCCATTTGTAGTATCAGTGGTAAACCCTGGACAAGCTGTTGTGCTATAATCACTCAAATCCACGATATTACAACTCCAGCTTACAGGGAGACCTGCTTGAAAATACGCATTACCTGATCCTTCTTTAGAGAAAAATTCCTTTATATCAAAATATATTTGAGAGCCAGTTTCATTTGGGTAATAAATGGTATATGCGAAATTTAATCCAGGTTCAGTCGCACTTGTTTCTACTTCGTAGCTTAGGCCTGGCAGGAATCCATTATGAAAAATCAAATCCCCAAATTTCGCCCCTTTATAAGTGACACAAGCTTCTGAGATATCTGAAACTTTGGCTGTGACAGTTTTTGTACTTGTTCTGAAAGATAGATTGTCGTTTAAAATGGTTTGTATACCATCACCGTTTGGATCTACTATTTCGGCCTTCATGCCAGAACTGGGGACAACTGTCCGGCGATGACAAATTACAGGCTCACTCAACTTTATCATCACCGAATTATCCCAGCTGCTAAATTCCAAATGTTCAGAAAGTGAAACCGAATCTGTTCCATCCAGTGACAACTTTATGTTGCTTTCTTGTGGTATTGCATTAGCCGCATAAAATAATGTGACAGTGACAATAAATATTTTCAATGAAACATTAAAGTTAAAAATCATTTTGTAGTACCTTTTGAGTTAACGTTTTTTGTATTTGTGGTTTTGGTGCAAATTTTACTTGTTTTTTAAATTATGGTGTTAAAAGATTGTTATAACAGGGGTTAATTCGTGTAAAAATGTGTTTTTTTATGAATCAATGGACAAATTTGAGCCAAAAAATGCCCCATATTGTTGTATATTTAGCTTCTTTCGAAAATTAGGTATTTCAATGATTAAAAAGCTGTCTTTATTACTCTTAACTTTTACCCTTTCATTAACTCAGGCAAAATCACCAGATTTGACTAAGATGACTGAGGACGAAAAACTAGTAACCGGTCTTAGCAAGCTCACTCCAGAAGAACTTAATGCACTAAGCGATTGGTTAAAAAACGAACAAATGAACATCGACCGGGAGATAAGAAAGAGGAATGCTGGCTTTGAAAGTCGTACCCAGGGTTCTGAACGTCGTACATTCCAGGCCAGGTTAGAAAAAATGTATGATGACAAATTAGGTGACACATACTATGAACTTGACAATGGACAAATTTGGAAACGCATTTCTGCCGGATCAATTTTTCTCAAAAAAGATGGTCGTCAACTGGTTTCAATTGAGCCAGCCATGCTGGGATCATGGACTATGAGTGGTGATGGCAACCGAAGTGTCAAAGTTAAACGAATTAAGTAATCAGTAAAAATAACCCGACGGAATTGAGATTTTTTGTCAAGAATCTACCAAGGTTAATACTATTGTTCAGCCAGAAAGACTGATTTTTTTGATCAAAAAAAGACAATACAGCCACAAGAGCGATGTTTTTTATAGGTTTTTAACACCACTCAAATTCATATTATTGAAGGCCACAAATACAACACGGATTAATAAAACCTATATTCAAGCGAATAACTCTTAGTGTTAGCTCGTATGGCAACCACCCAGAAATTTATAATGCATGAACAGTTTGTTACAAACATGAGAACAAGCTAACAAATTCTTAAACCAGAACTGCTAAGATATTCTATTTTTAAACGCTGAGCCAACAATGAAAAAAGCACTTTTATTACTGACTTCCATTTTCTTTTCGCACACCTGGGCACAAATCCCAAACGACATCGGCACTCAACTGGTCACAGCCGCCACTTACAACGTCGGCATCCGTCATGCTGGCGACGGTTCTGGTCGCAAGTTCATCATTGGGCAGCAAGGATACATCAGGATTCTTGACGCCAACGACGATGTTTTGCCCACACCTTTCTTGGATATCAGTGGACTTGTTCAATGCTGTGGTGAACAAGGTCTTTTGGGACTGGCCTTCCATCCTAACTACACACAAAATGGCTATTTTTACGTCAACTACACAAAAAATGGCAGTGATTCTGGAGACACCATCGTCGCCAGATACCAGGTATCTGCGGGTGACCCCAACATTGCAGATCAAAACTCAGGTCAGGTAATGATGCGTATAATCCAGGATTACAGCAACCACAATGGTGGCAACATGCATTTTGGCCCAGATGGTTACCTTTATATTGGCATGGGTGACGGTGGAAGCGGTGGTGACCCGGAAGACCGCGCACAAGACTTGGCTTCTGCTTTAGGTAAAATGCTGCGCATTGATGTGGACAATAACAATGCGCCTCAGCATGCAGCACCTGGATCATTCGCTGACCCTTCCTGCCCTCAGGACACCAGTCATTACGCTATTCCCAATGACAATCCGTTTGCAAATACACAAGGAGCTTGTCCAGAAATCTGGGCTTATGGCTTACGCAACCCATGGCGCTGGAGTTTCGATAGGCAAACCGGTGATATGTACATCGGTGATGTAGGACAAAACGCCTATGAAGAAGTCAGCTTTCAACCAGCCACCAGCACCGGTGGTGAACATTATGGCTGGAATTGTCGCGAAGGCCTTCACAGCTATAATGGCGGCGCTGACTGTGGCGCCAATCCGCCTCCAATGGTTGACCCTATCATTGAGTATGCACAAGGGGGCGCCAGATGTGCAGTAACAGGCGGGTATGTCTATCGCGGCCCAGTTAACAGTTTACAAGGAACCTATCTGTACGCAGACTACTGCAGTGGACAGATTTGGTTGTACGACTTGAATGGAGCTACATCGACTGATTGGAGTGGCCATGGTGCCACAGGCCTGGTCTCTAGCTTTGGTGAAGATGAAGATGGCAACCTTTACATCTCAACATCACAAAGCTATGGTTCCAGCTCCACATTCATCTACCGTATTACCGGTGATGTGGACAATGACCTTATTTTTGAAGACGGGTTTGAATAAAACAATTCCATTCAAACAAAAATGCCGCTGAAATCAGTGGCATTTTTGTTTGCAACGGATGATTTTCCTAAACATTAAACCTGAAGTGCAATACATCGCCTTCTTTAACAATATATTCCTTGCCCTCCAGACGTAGTTTCCCAGCCTCTTTACAACCTGTCTCACCTTTGTATTGAATGAAGTCTTCAAAAGCCATGGTTTCTGCCCGGATAAAGCCTTTTTCGAAGTCGGTGTGAATCACGCCTGCTGCTTGTGGTGCAGTGGCTCCTTTGACCACCGTCCAAGCTCGCACTTCTTTCACTCCAGCAGTGAAATAAGTTTGTAATCCCAATAACTTGTAGCCTGCCCTGATCACACGATTCAAACCGGCTTCTGCCAAACCCATTTCAGTTAAAAATTCAGCTTTATCTTCATCATCCAGTAAAGCAATTTCTGCCTCAATGGCCGCACAAACCGGCACCACCAATGCGCCTTCCTCTTCTGCAAATACTTGCAAGGCTTCCAGCAAAGGATTGCTCTCAAAACCCTGATCATCCACATTGGCTATGTACATCATTGGTTTAGCTGTAATAAAGCTAAACTCTTTGACAGCGGCCCATTCTTCTTTGACCAAATCCAGCGTTCTCAAGGCCAAACCATCAGATAAATGACCAACCACTTTTTCCAGGATTGCGGCTCTTTTTACCGCATCCTTATCGCCAGAGCGGGTTTTCTTTTGTGTTTTTATCAACGCTTTCTCAGCGGATTCCAAATCAGCCAACGCCAACTCTGTATTGATGGTCTCAATGTCGGACAATGGATTGACTTTCCCATCGACATGAATCACATCATCATTCTCAAAACAACGAGCCACATGAGCAATGGCATCTGTTTCACGGATGTGTGAAAGGAACTGATTACCCAAACCTTCACCTTTTGACGCACCTGCCACCAAACCCGCAATATCGACAAATTCCATAGTCGTTGCTATGGTTTTTTGTGGTTTTACAATCTCAGCCAATTGATCTAATCTAGGATCGGGGACTTCTACGATACCTACATTGGGGTCAATGGTACAAAAAGGATATTTTTTTTTCTGCTGCAATTTCTGCTTTGGTCAGTGCATTGAAAAGTGTTGATTTACCTACATTGGGCAAGCCAACTATGCCACATTTGAAACCCATATTGCTGTCCGGTTAAAAAAAAGTGGCGGGATTTTACCATAATCACCGAACACATGATTCTGGCTTCTCAACAAAAAATGTTTATTTGCTTAAATTTAGCCCCTATAATAGGCGCCATTCATTTTATTATTACTATTAACATGTCTGAACTAAGCCAGGAAGAAATTGCTGAAATCAAAGATCATTTCGATTTTTTTGACAACGATGGCAGTGGCCTGATTGATCAAGATGAATTTTGTCAATTACTTAAGATTCTTGCCCCGGAAGCCAGCCATGAAAACGCCATCAGAGGATTTGAAACCATAGATGTTGATCATAACCAACAAATTGATTTTGATGAATTTCTTGACTGGTGGAAAATGAATTGGACGGTTTTTTAATTCAAAAACACTGGCCACTCAACAACGCGAACCAAAAATATCAGTACCAACCCGAACCATGGTTGTACCCATTTCTATTGCCGCTTCTAAATCAGCACTCATTCCCATAGATAAAGTGTCCATCAGTGGTTTTTTCGACTTTAACTGTTTAAACAAAGTCATAATTTCTGAAAAATAGCTGCATTGAACTTGCCTGTTATTACTCGGTGGAGGGATACACATTAAACCACGAATATTCACGTGAATCATGTTGTTTGCTGCATCCAGCATGTCTAAAATTTCGCTTTGACAGGCGCCAGATTTGCTGTTTTCATCACCCACCTTATATTGCAACAGCACATTCAAAGGTGATAATGATTCAGGACGTTGATTATTAAGACGTGTTAAAATTTTCATCCGATCAACCGACTGAACCCAGTCAAAATTTTCTGCAATGGCGCGGGTTTTATTGGATTGAATGGGGCCAATGAAATGCCAAATAATATCAAGATGATTCAGTTGTTGAATTTTTTCCAAAGCCTCCTGCACATAATTTTCACCAAACTCTTTTTGCCCAAGTTTATAGATGGCTTCGATTTTTTCTGCAGGGTGTTTCTTACTAACAGCCAGTAATTTTGGAACTATAAGATGATGGTATAAGCGGCTTGTTTGCTCTATCCTGTGTTTAACTTCAGCCAATTTGACTGACAAAATTTCAGTGTTTTGCTGAGTCATATACCTAATTAATGAGACTTGTTAATAAAAAAGCTGATTTTACCTTTGCAATTAACAGTAAAACCATTAAAATACGCGGTCTTTTTCCGAGCAGCATTAATTGCTTGTTCGAATCGTATATTTCAGCCCCTTAGTTTAACGCTTTAGTCGGCGTTTGGGCACATAAATTGGAGAAACAAAACTTATGCCAAGTGTAAAAGTTAGAGACAACGAGCCGTTTGATTTCGCATTAAGACGCTTCAAACGCGCCTGTGAAAAAGCCGGTGTTTTGGCAGAATCACGTAAACGTCAGTATTACGAGAAACCAACCCAAGAAAGAAAGAGAAAAAAAGCGGCCGCCGTTAAACGTTTACAAAGACGTGTACAGAAAGAAGGCATCCCTAAAAGAATGTATTGATTGACCTAGTCAATTCTTCACAGTCAATCCGGAATTTAATATGTCGTTGAAAACTCAAATCATGAATGACATGAAAGTTGCGATGAAAGCCAAAGATAAAGAAACCCTTGGCGCTATTCGCATGTTGACCGCTGCCATTAAGCAAGTGGAAGTTGATGAACGACGTGAACTCAGTGATGCCGACATTTTGTCAATTGTGAGCAAGATGATTAAACAACGCAAGGATGCGGCTGAACAATACGCTCAAGCTCAAAGGGAAGATCTTGAACAGCAAGAGCTGACTGAAATAAAAATCCTGGAAACCTATTTACCGGAACAACTATCTACTGAAGAAGTCCAAGCTATTGTTGATGCCGTAATCAGTGAGACAGGTGCTTCTGGTATGCAAGACATGGGTCAGGTGATGGCCCAAGTCAAAGCCAAAGTGGCAGGTCAAGCCGACATGGGTCAGGTCAGTCAAATTGTCAAGGCGTCGTTGTCATAACTTCTCGCTGCGGCAACATTGGTCGCTCTAACACCAAACAGTGGCATCAATCCCCAACGAATTTATAGAAAGTCTGCTGGATAAGGTTGACATTTATGACGTTGTTAGCGCGCGAGTCCAGCTGAAAAAAACAGGTAAGGATTACTCCGGCCTGTGTCCATTCCACACAGAAAACACACCCTCATTCACCGTCAGCCAACAAAAACAATTTTACCATTGCTTTGGTTGTGGAAAAAATGGCAGCGCCATTGGTTTTTTGATGGAATATGAAGGTCTGGAGTTCATTGACGCCGTCAAAGACCTTGCTCAATCAGCAGGCATGGAAGTTCCTGTTAAAGCAGGAAATCACCTGCCCAAAAGCAGCAATAATCTGTACGCAGTTACTGAAAAAGCCACCAGAATATTTGCACATCAACTTAAATCAGCAGCTCATGTGATTGATTATCTAAAAAATCGCGGCATAAGTGGAGAAACTGCTCTGACATTTCAATTAGGCTATGCTTTAGATGAATGGAATGGTTTAGCCAATCGATTTGAGGTCAATGAACAAGATTTGCTTAAACGAACAGGGTTGACCACCAGCAACGAGCGTAACCAGCTGTATGATAAATTTCGCAATCGCCTGATGTTTCCAATCCATGATCGACGAGGTCGTGTCATTGCTTTCGGCGGCAGAGCCATTGAAGCTGAACAAAAACCCAAATACCTCAATTCACCTGAAACCGAATTGTTTCACAAAAGCAACGAGTTATATGGGCTACATCTGGCTAAAAAACACAGTCAAGAGCCATATATTTTGGTGGTTGAAGGTTATATGGACGTGATTGCCCTTCATGAATATGACATCAAAAATGCTGTGGCCACACTCGGCACAGCCACTTCTGCACAACACATACAAACCTTGTTTAAGAGTTGGGATCGTATTGTATTTTGTTTTGATGGAGATAATGCCGGCATTCAGGCAGCTGAAAAAGCTTTAAATACGGCTTTGCCTTTGTATTTGGATAGAAAAATCATTGACTTCCTATTCTTACCTGACAAAGAAGACCCGGATAGTTATGTGAGTAAATATGGCGCAGATGCTTTTCGCAAACAGGTTAACGACGCAGTGGCCTTTTCTGATTTTTTTCTGCAAATACTGAACAAAAACATCAATATTAACAGCCTGGATGGCAAGGCACAATTATTTGACAAAGCCCAACCTTATCTAAAGCAGCTACCAAAAGGTAACTTTAAGCAAATCATGGCAAAAAAAATAGCGGAAATATCAGGTATAGATCAACAGGCACCTCGTAATTATGAACAACCTGCCACTCCGAATAAGCAATATGGTGAAAATCCATTGCGCAAACTGATCAGTTTATTGCTAAACTCACCCTATTTATGTTCTAAAATGCCCCAAGAACTCAACTTGCGCATTTTATCGTTTAAAGGTGTTGAAATTATTGATAAAATCGTTGAAATTTTCAACGCTAATCCCCACATTAGGTCAGCGGCGATGTTGGAGCACTTCAGGGATTCTGATTACAGCAAGTACCTAGGTCATTTGATGAGTATGCATGACCATTTGGATGAGCAGCAAAAAAAACTCGAATTTGAGGATTTGGTACATTATTTGCTCAAAATGACCTCTCAACAGGAAATAAACCGTTTAAGAAATAAACAGTTACAACAAGGCTTGAGTAACGAAGAGAAACAAAAACTGGTGCAATTGTTGCACCAAAAACACCAATAGATAGATACGATATGGCAACTGATAAACAGACCTCACAAGTCAAATTACTGATCCTCAAAGGAAAAGAACAAGGCTACCTGACATACGCAGAAGTAAACGACCATCTGCCAGATGACATCATTGAAACTGATTCTGTCGAAGACATCATTCAAATGATTAATGACATGGGCATCCAGGTTCTTGAGGAAGCTCCAGACGATGACAGCATCATTTTAAACGACTCTACCGCCAAAGAAGATGATGACACTGCTACAGAAGAAGCTGTTGCAGTACTTTCTGCTGTAGACCCCAGCATTGGTCGTACCACTGACCCTGTCAGAATGTACATGCGCGAAATGGGCTCGGTTGAATTGTTAGAACGCAAAGATGAAATTGCGATTGCGCAACGAATCGAGCGTTGTGACCATTTAATCATGGAATCTTCGTTCTTGTTCCCACACACCATCAAAACTGTCATGGAATATTATCAAGATGTATTGGATGATAACCTCAAAATTGAACAATTCATCACCGACATCTATGATCCGCATACAGAAGCAGTGATTCCCAAAGTCAAAAAGCCAACTGATCCGATTGATGAGGAAGAAGAGGAAGAAGAGGAAGAAGTCATCGAACAAGGTTTGGATTTTGATGAAGTGGTCAAGCGCATCAATGCTGTTGAAAAATTGTATCAAAAATTTCAGGAATCTGTCGATAAAAATGGCTTAGGCGAGAAAAACCAGAAAAATTACATGCGTCAAATCGCCGATATTTTGGTGGAATTCAAATTTGCTCCCGCTACCATGCAAGACATTATTTTTGATGTTAAATCTGCTCAGGATCAAATCCGCCGAATTGAGCGCAAAATTTTGGACATTGCGGTGAGCCAATGCAAACTGTCTAGACAGGTTTTCATCCGCTCTTTTATGAATAAAGAAACCGATTTAACCTGGGTTGAGCAACGCATAGCGGATGGTGGTGATGCTGTCACCATGCTGGAGATTTATAAAGATGAGATCATCGGCTTGCAAAAAAAATTGATACGCATTGAAAGTGTTTACTTTTTAAGTATTCCTGAAATCAAAACCATTAACCGCAATGTCACCGTCAATGAAGCCAAATCACGTCGTGCCAAAAAAGAGATGATTGAAGCCAATTTACGTTTGGTGATTTCTATTGCAAAAAAATACACCAACCGTGGCTTACAATTCCTTGATTTGATACAAGAAGGTAACATTGGTTTGATGAAGGCCGTAGAAAAATTTGAATACCGTCGAGGTTACAAATTCTCAACCTATGCCACTTGGTGGATTAGACAAGCGATTACCCGTTCAATTGCAGATCAAGCCAGAACCATACGGATTCCGGTACACATGATTGAAACAATCAACAAACTTAACCGCGTATCACGTCAATTACTACAGGAAAAAGGTCGAGAAGCCACTCCTGAAGAAATTGCAGAAATCATGGAAATGCCCGTTGGTAAAGTTCGCAAAGTCATCAAAATTGCCAAACAACCCATTTCAATGGAAACACCAATTGGTGATGACGAAGATTCGAGCTTGGGTGATTTTATTGAAGACAGCAATATCCTGTCACCACTGGAGTCAACCACAGCCAATGGCTTGACCAATACCGTGACCAATTTGCTGTCAGGCTTGACTCCACGTGAAGCAAAAGTATTGCGTATGCGTTTTGGTATTGACATGAATACTGACCATACTTTAGAAGAAGTGGGCAAACAATTCGATGTAACACGTGAACGTATTCGTCAAATCGAAGCCAAAGCACTGCGCAAACTCAGACATCCAAGCCGTTCTGAACAATTACGCAGCTTTATGGACTTGAATTAACAAAGCCTTAAGTAAAACAGAACAAGGCCTCATATCGAGGCCTTTTTTAATTCTATACCCCAATTGTTATCTATTTGGTCACTTTGGCTTTGGCCAAAGCAATTTGTTCATATCTGTTTTTGGCTTTGATAGTCAAAGATTTTTTTATCCCATCTTTCACCAACTCGAAAGCGGGTGGATCAGTTTTTCTTTGGTCTTCAAGATACAACACATGAGCACCGTATTGACTGATAACAACTTGTTTAAACACCTCGCCAGGACTCAAGCTTTTCAATGGCTGTTGAAATGACTCAGGAACTTGTTTGATATTAACCCAACCTATGTCCCCCACATTCTTTATCTGTGAAAATTCCTTCAAATATGCTTGCTCGACGGTTAAATACTCTTGCCCTTCATCAATGATATCAAGACGAGACAAAGCCTGCACTTCATCCTGAAATAACATGTGCCTTACTTTATATTCAATGCCCTGTAACTCATTGGTGATGTTATCATACTCAGCTCTGATGGCTTCATCTGTAATAGGATTATTTTCAAGATATGCTTCAACAGCCAACTGTGAAAGCGTTTGGTCTTTAAGCTGTTGAACTGATAATTGCTGTTCTAGAGACAGCTGTAATCCCTGTCTTTCTGCCTGTAACAACAAGGCTTGTTGCTTGATTAATGCATCTACCGCCTGATCTAATTGTTCCTTATTAGGCTCTTTAATCCCCCTGTTATACATATACGCCTGGAGATATTTTTCGGTAATCACTTTATCCCCTACTTTGACCAGAACTTTGGAGTTATCACTCAACTCGCTGGTCTGTGTTGAGCACGCTGCTAACAACAACAATAAAAAGCTTAACAAAATGGATTTCATATTTTCACCTTTGGGTTTTGGCTTCTACTTCCAATGCATGAATCGCACCAGATGTAAATAAAGTAGTTAATTGCTGATAAACAAGACGATGACATTGAATGCGACTTAAACCAGCAAACACATCACTGAAAACTGTTACTGCAAAATGTCCACCACCAGATTTTGCACCCTCATGACCTGCATGTAAATGACTGTTATCAGTAACGAACACTTGACTCGCCCCCCAGTTCTTTAAGATGTTTTCAATGTTTTTTTTGGTTTGGTGATGTTGACTCATGTCTGTATGCTGGCATGACAAACACCGGATTATACCTTACAATAGCGACCTTTGACCAAAACTACATCACATGACTGAAGCCATCATTTATCACAACCCAAGGTGTTCAAAATCCAGAGAAACGCTGGCCTTGTTGGAACAACTGCATGACAACATTACTGTGGTGAAATACTTAGAAACACCACCAAACACTGAAACAATTGCCCATTTAGTCGAGCTGTTGGGCGTTAACATTCGTGACATCCTACGCAAGAACGAAGATGAATACCAAAAAAACGGTTTTTCGCAAACTGACTTAACTGATGAAGAACTGATTGCTTTAGTACATCAATTTCCCAAAGTACTTGAACGCCCCATCGTTGAATACAATAATAAAGCCATCGTTGGCCGTCCACCTGAAAATGTCTTGAGCCTGTTTAAATGACCAAAATCCTGGTTCTATATTACTCAAAACGTGGCAACACGCAAAAAATGGCACGGTTGATGGCACGAGGTATCGAGTCAGTTGATGGTTGTGAGGCCATGCTGCGTACGGTTGAATCTGAGTTACCTGAGGCCGAAATGCCTACTGATCCCATAGTAACTGAGCAAGACATGATAGATTGTAACGGCATACTGATAGGCAGCCCCAGCTATTTTGGTAACATGGCATCACCTTTGAAAAAATTCATCGACACCACTGGAAACCTGTGGTTTTCTGGAGTTATGGAAGGAAAACCCGCTGGAGTGTTCGCAACAGCTTCGTCTCTACATGGCGGTCAGGAAACCACTTTAATCAACATGATGATTCCAATGATGCATTTTGGTATGGTTATCGTCGGGTTACCTTATTCTGAAAAATCATTGCTATACACTCAATCTGGGGGTTCACCCTACGGGGCGACACACTGGGCTGAAATCGAATCAAATCGCAGTATAGATCACAATGAAAAACAACTTTGCTTGGCCCAAGGCAGAAGAATCGCTACCATTGCGCAAAAACTAAAAGTTTAAAAAAACACCCCTATTCTTGCTGAACCTAACCATTGGGGCGGCATCACTGCATAAAAAGTCAGAGCCAAAACTGCATGTGAAAACGCATTAGCATACACATTCCGGTATTTCAACCAAACGTATGACCAAACGAAACCACCCAACAACGTTGCTGCCATGAGGGTATGATTAGGGGCATGAATGGCAGAAAACAATACGCCAACCAACAGGGCAATTTCGACATTTGAGGCTTTAGAATTTACTTTAAAAAAGTCTGTGAAAATCGGCCCGAGAATCATTTGTTGCACCAAGGCCCAGATAAAATAACCAGGTAATCCAGCCAAAAAATCTGGCGTTTTTTGGGTAACAAGGACTAACAGCAACGCCAATCCAAAACTCACCAAATAAACACTCAAAGCCTTGCCTTGTGTTTTAAAAAAGGCCTCTCGATAATGCCATAACAACAGCAAAACCACAAACAGTAGCATCCACTTAACCCATTCTAAATAGAGTACCAGCCAATTTTGTTGCAGAACAGCAATTGATACATAAACCAACACGATTAATCCAACCATGTTTATACGGGCGACAGTGCGGTAAGTGACAATTAGACAGGTTGTCAGAGCAGAAAAAATCAGCCACCAGAGTGGTTCAATTGATGCCATTTGTTCGTATATGACTAATGACATACCTTTGGCATAATTCCATTTAAGCTCCAAATTGTTTTTAGCATTGTTATTAAAACAGGCAAATGTACGCACCTTACAAGTCTGAAATATGTTGCCATCAAACGATTTGGCTTCACTTTGTAAAATCGTAATTTGCTGTAGATGAACCATGTCGGTTCCAAAAAACCGAATAACCAAGGCATCAAAAGAACCGATATTCTGCCAAGGTTGGTGGTTCTGAACAACGGAATCATCCAGTTCTGTCATGACTTGCCATGGTACTTTGGCTAAATCCAAAGGACGGTTCAATTGGTCGATACCAAACTCATTAGAATGAAAATATACTTGCTCCTTTTGATTGGAAAGCTCCAATCGAAAAGATACTTCATTTGAGCTTGGTGCTGAGTTAGCAGTTATGATTATGTTTTGATGTAGTCTTGGCACAATCAAAAAACCATTGAGCTCAAGTGACAGTTCCGGGTCAGGTTTGACTGAAACAACACCTTTTTCACTGTCCACCCAATCCTTTTGAAAACTTCCAACAATTTGAGCAACCGCTAGGGTTGCGGTTGAAAATTGATGTACCCCTTGTTCAATCTCTAGTCTTTTTTGCTGGTTTTTTTGATTTATTCTTGCCGCCATGTATTCATGTGAAAAAACTTGAATGAGCAGCCAAGCCACGAGCAAACCTAGGATAACAACTAGCCTGTTCATGGTTTTTTCGAGTTATTGAACGGTATCGCTTTCATAGAAAATCCAAAATCATGAGAACTTTTTTGCCAACATTTTTACTGATTAAAGTTATGGTATTTGGACGCCAATTTCGCGCAAAAACTCACATAACTTAATCAATGGCAAACCCAATAAAGCACTTGGGTCACGACTTTCAATTGCCGTGAATAATGACAAACCCATAGACTCAACCTTAAAACCACCTGCACAATCATAAGGTTGATCTGCTTGTAAATACCTGATGATTTCCTGCAGTTCCAACTTACGAAAATATACTGAAGTCAGGTCATTGTGTTGGTAACATGGCCCATCAGGAGATTTCACACATACGGCTGTAAAAAACTCTATACAGTTGCCAGAAAATGTTTGCAGCTGTTCAACCGCTTGTTCAAACGAACCAGGTTTACCAAATACCTCACCTGCAAAGACACAAGTTTGATCAGCACCTATGACCAAGCTGTCATGGTGTCTTTCAGCCACTGCCATACATTTTTCCCTAGCCAGTCTTGATGCCAACTCAACAGCAGTTTCATCGATTTTGGCAGTCTCATCTATCACAGGAGAAATACAGTCAAATAGTACACCCAACTGCTGGAGTTGCGCTTTACGGGAAACTGAAGATGAAGCCAAAATAACATGCATTCTGCTATCATCTCTCATAACAAAAATTAAAATAAATCATCGTAGTCTGTTTGCGCCTGTTGTTCACTTTCTTCAGGCAACTCGCCCACCTTAAAGTATTCCAACAAACCATTTGGTTGCCCTGGCTTCAATAATTTACCCGTTTCCTTGTCCACCCTTGCACTGACAATTCCAGGTGGAATAGGTCTTTGAAATTCAGGCTCTCCTTCCAATGCCACGGACATATAATCAATCCAGATCGGCAAAGCCACTCGGCCACCAACCTCTCCTCGACCCATGGGTTCAGGGGTGTCAAAACCAACCCAAACATTGGTTACTATATTTCGCTGATAACCGTTAAACCAGGCATCCATCTGATCATTGGTGGTACCAGTTTTACCTGCCAAATCGTTACGGCCAAGCGATTGCGCTTTGGTGCCGGTTCCCCTAATAATCACATCTTTCATAAATGATTCAATGATGAATTGGTTTTCTGCAGAGATCACTCTTGGTGCTGGTTTGATGGGCAACGGCTCATCAGTGGCTTGATTAAGCATGTCTCCAATGGCGACCTCACTCATGCCAGCATCCTCGGTAGCAGTGGTTATATCAAATTTGCAATCTGGACAAACTTGTAGCGGCTGTCTTTCAAAAACAATCTCGCCATTTTGATCTGTGATGGATTTAATTAAATGCGGTTGAACCAGATAACCACCATTGGCGAATACTGAAAAAGCCCGACTCATATCGATAATTGGCACATTGGGGCTACCTAGGGCTATCGACAAATCACTGGGCACATCATCAGGGTTGAAGCCAAACTTTAAAATGTGATTGCGACCATTGCGGATCCCCATTTGCCTCAAAACCCTAATAGAGACCAGATTTCTTGAATTAACAATACCTTCCCGCAAACGTGTTGGCCCAAAAAACTTTTCACTGTAATTTTCAGGTCGCCAAGTTCTTTCTAACTTGTCATCCTCAAACACGATGGGGGCATCATTGATGATGCTGGATGCATGCATGCCATGATCCAAAGCACCTGAATAAATGATGGGCTTGAAACCTGAGCCAGGTTGCCTTTTGGCCTGGGTGGCTCGATTGAACTTACTTAAATAATAGTCAAATCCACCGACCAATGCATAGATGCTGCCATCATCAGGGTTCATGCTGACCAAAGCGCCTTGAACCTGCGGAATCTGACTCAATTCAAACTCACCGGACTCACCTCGTTTAACCATTACCACATCACCCTCTTTGATGATTTCAGTCAGATTTTTGGGTTTATCCCCAACACGATAATTATCGACATAAGGCACTGCCCACTCACTGGCTTCAAATGTTAAAGCGATATCCTGACCGTCACCCAATCGGGCTAAGGCATTTTCTTCATCCACTTCCAAAATCAAAGCCGCTTGTAAGCCACCAGGTTGTGGGAATCCACTTAATTCCTCGGTGATTTTTTCAAGATCATAATCACCAGATAAATCATATTTTTGTACAGCACCGCGGTACCCATGTCGGCGGTCATAAGCATGCAGTCCTTTTTGCAAAGCCACTTCAGCAGCAGCCTGTTTTTCCGCATGGATAGTGGTAACCACCTCGTAACCATCGGTATAGGCGTCATCACCAAAACGTTCTATCATTTGGGTCCTGACCATTTCTGCCACCCAAGGGGCATTCAGCTCAATAATCGGTTCATGAATATAGGCGGTATCTACATGAGCAATGGCTTCGTCGTGCTGCTTTTGAGTGATATGACCCAGTTCTAACATACGACCTAATACATAATTTCGGCGTTGTGTAGCCCGCTCCGGATTGGTCACCGGATTAATTCTTGATGGCGCTTTTGGTGGCGCTGCGAGCATGGCTGCTTCTGCCAGAGTTAATTCATTCAGGGTTTTTCCATAGTAAACTTCGGCGGCTGCGGCCACACCATACGAACGATGCCCCAGAGCAATTTTATTCAGATAAAGCTCTAAAATTTCATCTTTGGATATGGTTTGCTCCAGTTTAACCGCTAAAAATAATTCCTTTATTTTACGGGTCCAGGTTTGGTCCAGTGTCAAAAACACATTTCTGGTCAGTTGTTGTGTAATGGTCGAACCACCTCCTTGTTTTTCTCCCGTGGTAACAATTTGCCAGACGGCTCGCAAAATACCCTTGATATCGAAACCGGGATGTGAATAAAAGCTGGCATCTTCGGCAGCAAGATATGCCTGTTTTACATGTTCTGGAATATCTTCTATGGCAACAGGTATCCGTCTTTTGGTGCCGAACACAGAAATCAACTTGCCGTCTTCAGAAAAAACCCGCAGTGGCACTTGTAACCTATACTCCTTAATTGACTCGACTGAAGGCAACTCCGGCTCATAATACTTGTACAACCCATAAATCATGGCAATACCAAGAACCAGAAAAAATAAGCCCAGCTTGGTCAAAAACCACAAAATCCTTAATGTTTTCTTCATTGATTATTCAAACGCTCTTTTGGTTCCCAAGAAAGACTGAACATTATACAATGATTGCAGTCACAATCATTGTCAGACAAATAAATTTCAAATTAATTTACTTTTTTAAGGATAAACATTACAGGACATGAATCAAAAACATATTGTCATCGTTGAAGATGAGATTGATCTCTTGGCCAATTACCAAGCCACATTGGAAAAACACGGCTATGAGGTAACTGGTCTGAGTCAACAAGCCCAGGCAGAAAAATATTTCATAAAAAACAAACCTGACTTGGTCATTCTGGATGTCGGTTTGGGCAACAATGCGGATGCCGGTTTTCAAATATGTCAACAGCTTCGACAACAATCAGCCACCTTACCCATTCTGATGTTGACCGCCAGGGATGACGAAATTGATGTGGTTTCTGGTTTGCGACTTGGGGCAGATGATTATTTGAGCAAGGACATTTCCATGCCACATTTATTGGCTCGAGTGGCTGGCCTGTTCAGACGCCAGCAGGCCATAGAATCCACCCAGCAGACCAAACAAATCGACCAGGGTGAATTACAAATCATGGTGGATAACCTACAAGTATATTGGCAAGGCGAATTGATTGATTTAACAGTAACCGAATTTTGGATGGTACAATCTTTGGCTCGCTACCCCGGTCAGGTCAAGACCAGGGATCAACTGATGAATGATGCCAACGTGTATGTCGATGACAGCACCATAACATCACACATCAAACGCATCCGCAAAAAATTCCAGAAAACAGATCCTGAGTTTGAACAGATAGACACCGTACATGGTATGGGATATCGCTGGAAGCCATGAAACTAAAATGGCAAATCAGCATCATTGCGTTTTTGAGTTTAAGCTTCCCTTTGGTAGTATGGCTTGCCTTTAAAGCTCTAAACACCACATATCAGAACAATATGTTGGCGGCTGCTGATAAACAAGCACAAGTCATTCTTAACAGTGTTGAACAGTATTTTCAAGACCGGCAACAGGATCTTGAAGGCTGGGTTGTTGGCCAGCTTGCTGATGATTTAGCCATAGATGGACAAAGCCCAGAATGGGACGATATTCCCTGGTATCGCGTAGATCACCGCCTACAATTCAAACTTGCCCGGGAGAAACAACAACTGTTATTGCTGATTGAGGTTCAAGATAACAGTATTTTCATTGACCTGAATCAACCTGCTGATCGACTAGTATTGGCACTTGGGGAAAATCGCGGAATCAAGAGAATAAACATTAACAGGCAAGCGGAAGGACCCGTTTTTAGCCAGCTGCAGGAAGAAAATTATCATGCCTATTGGCATGAAATGGCTACAGGCTACCGTTTGGAGATAGCCCTATCTGATACCTCAGCCAATCGTTTGGGCGTGGCAGCAATCAATCATGATTCATCCGAATTAATCAGCACCTTTGGCACTTTGAGAGAGGGGCAAATTCAACTTACTCCATTTTTTGTTCAGCAACCTAGTTGGAACGAATTCCTCAGTCAAATCACCCCTGAGGATGGACACCTTACCATCAAGGATGAACAAGGACGACTATTATATCAAACCAACAACATAAAAACTGAACAACCAAAATTTGACTGGCTAACAGAATTTATTTATGACTTGGCTTTTGATAACGACATGAACGATGGCAGCCATTTTTTTGGACAGCAAGTACAAAAACAATTCTCAGCTGGTGGGATCGAATTAACCGTACAACACACCCAAGCACAAATAGCCTTGATTCAGACATTTATCCGCTCGGTATTCTGGATTTTTCTGATTGCGCTGACTTTACTGCTGGGATATTTTTTGTATGCGCTGATACTGGCCTGGCGTATCAAACGCTTGAATAAAACCCTGCAGCATGTCATGGATGATCGCGGTCGGATCAATGCCCAACTGCCTTCCAATCAAGCCAAAGATGAAATCGGTGATTTGTCACGTGGCATGTCAACCCTGTTAAATCAAATCAATGAATACACTGAGTATCTTAAACAACTTGGCTCCAGACTTTCACATGAAATGAAAACCCCCATCAGTATTGTACATACCTCTTTAGAGGTGTTGCATATGGAGCAACCTGACAATGAATTTGTGGATCGGGCATTGAACGCCAACAATCGCCTTAAATTTATCCTAAACCAACTCTCCGCACTGAGCAAATTAAAACAAAGTATTGGCGAATCTGAGCTGGAAATTTTTGAGCTTAATGATTTTTTGGCCGAATTAAGTGAAGGCTACAAACTTAATGCTGCTAACATCCAATATATACCAGGATCCAGCCGCATCAACATTCAGGCTTGCAAGGAATTGATGGCTCAACTGCTCGACAAACTCATCCAAAACGCATTGGATTTCACTGGCGCCGAAGATCAAATCACCATAGCTGTAGTGTTATCAGAAAAGAACCACACATTCGAGTTGACCGTGACCAATACCGGTTCACAAATACCTGAAACACAGTTGCCCCAACTTTTCGACTCATTAACTTCATTCAGAACTGAGCAATCCAACGAACCTCATTTGGGGCTGGGCTTGTATATTGTTAAATTGATTTGTGACTTTCATCAGCATGAGATTGAAGCACATAACCTCAATCAACCCACTGCAGTGCAATTTAAAATAACCGGTGTTGTAAAATAGTCACACCTGAAAAAGTCCTTCCTGGTCTTTTTCAGGTGCTAGACACTTATTTTTGATTCATTCGATCAATTAGATGTGCCACTTGTAATTCAAGTAATTTCACTTCTCTGATGACTCGATTACGACCTAATTCTGACCAGTACCAAATTTTTGCCAGCTGTGATAAAACAACAAATACTATGATGGTGACTCCCCATCCAATCAAAGATTTGACTTCCTGTTCGTGATAAAACTGGTAGATGGCATAGATCGCCACAGCAAAAAATACCACACTAAAAAACATCACCTGAATATAAATCCATTTCATTTTCCCTTTAAAACCAGCACCCATTTGTTTAAAAGGATTCGCTTCTATAGCTTCATTTTCAGCAATGAGTTCATGATATTCTTCATTAAGTGCCTGTTTGATTTGTTGATCAATATTGTTCATAAGTTAACTCCCGATTGAGTAATTGTTTGATGTCATTCCTGGCCTCAAATAACATGGATTTGATGGTGCCAGCCGGTTTGTCAATGACTTGACTGATTTCATTGACAGTAAAACCTTCAAAGTAAAAGAGAAAAATAATGGTTTGCGCCTGACCTGACAACTGTCGTAAGACGCCTGCAATGTCTGCTTGTGCATCGATTTTTACTGCAACGTCCTGTTCAGATGATGACTCACCAATCCATGATTCAGTGTCAATGCCAGCGATTTCCTGTTTATGCTTTCTTAAATTGTCCATGCAACGATTATGAAGAATTTTGTACATCCAACCATGAAAAGCCTTGATATTTTTTAATTGCTTGATTTTTTTGGTCATCAGCAACATGGCATCTTGTACACAATCTTCAGCATCACTTTTCTGTGACATTAAACGCTGTGCGTAGGCTTGCATTTTACTTTGCACCAAAACCAACAATCGATTCATCGAATCACTTTCACCAGCTTGGATCTTTAGCAACAGGTACTCTATGTATACTTTTTCAGATTTCATACGCTAAAGACGTACCAATTAATCAAACGGTTGAAAAATAATATGATCTGGTTGGTATTTTTAATCAACAACTCATAAAAATCTTTATTTTATAAGGAGTCAGGTATTTGTGAAATATTTCCTACATTAACAGGATTTTGATTGCTAAAATATACGCAAAGCTAACGGGCAACACAATGACAAAACAATTACCAAATATACTAACACTGATCAGAGTTGCACTGATTCCTGTGATGATATTGTTTTTCTACTTGCCCTTTGAATGGTCAAGATTTATTGCTTGCTGGGTATTTGTAGCAGCTAGCATCACAGATTTTCTCGATGGCTATTTTGCCCGCAAACATGGATCCTATTCTAAGTTTGGTGCATTTCTCGACCCGGTTGCAGATAAACTGAATGTTACCACAGCACTGGTTATACTACTGCAGGATCATCCCACCATTTTAATGATGATAGCCACAGCTATAATCATTGGTCGAGAACTCACCATTTCTGCTTTGCGTGAATGGATGGCAGAACTGGGAGAACGCAGTGCAGTCAATGTCGCCATGGTTGGTAAAATCAAAACAGTTTTTCAAATGATGGCTATAGGATTTTTACTGTACGAAGCCGATTTATGGTTTCTACCTGTTTACAACATAGGACTGGTATTGCTTTACATTGCAGCCTCACTGACACTTTATTCCATGTATGTCTACTTAAAGGCAGCCTGGCCAATGATGAAGGAATAAAAAACTGTCATAATTAAGAAAAAATAATTTGACAATAGACATATACACGATAAAATGTGCCACCTCAAGCGGGAATAGCTCAGTGGTAGAGCACAACCTTGCCAAGGTTGGGGTCGCGAGTTCGAACCTCGTTTCCCGCTCCAGATTATGAAGGGCTGAATATTCAGCCCTTTTTA
>JAGRJR010000040.1 GCA_020442635.1 Lysobacterales bacterium | reverse complement strand
AAGATTTTTATATCTATGAAAAACTTATATCAACTCAGACAGATGGCTCAGATTTGCTGGATTATATTTTTACTGATTTTGGTATTACAGATAATGAAAATTTTGCTTATATCAGTTGTCGTAACCGTTTGATTCCAGAAACAGCAAGGCGTGAGCTCAATTGTAACTTGCATAATTTTCCAAGTGTAGGAGAACAAATGCCAATTGCACCTGGAAACATAGGTCCCAATTATATCTATGCAGAAAATGCTAATGGTGATGTTTTTGAGGCGTTCAGGGTGAACTATAAGTCATATTAAAAATATAAGAGTCCTTTGCTTGATTCGTGAATTAAGATAAAAAGTTTAAAATGAACTGCTTTGTGTCGGAAAGTTTGCCAATAATAGGCTCGCACTGTGTTTTGGCGATCTGTCGAATGCAAAAAGCCCAAACATAAAAAAGCGAAACAGTTGTGTACTAGACTGCATTTACCGTCTTAATCAGCTCATTATTAATGCTCTTTTTCAATGAACCAGATTCAAGCAAATAACTCTATACGTTTACCTTAATCTGAGTTCATTCACAAATACCAGATGACCCATGGTCAAAATGAAAGTGGTTGTGGTGATGTTCATTGTAATCAGGTCCCAAAACTGTGGTGAATAAATCGCAGGCTGATTTATGAATGGCAGCCAGAAATTTTCCTGATGGGTTGTCTTTACCCCAATCTTTTAGTACGCTGATTTGTGAACCGTCGGCCAGTACAAAACCCGCAATATCAATGGCATTGGCAAAGGCATGTTGGCTGCGCCTGCCTTTTGGGGCTCCATTAACATTACGACAGGCATAGGTGCCAAAGTGTTTAACTCGGGTGATGGGCTGTTGTAGTATCTCAGCAGCAAGTGGTTGTAATGCCTGCTTTTCCCAGATCAGTAAGCTGACCAGAGCAGGACATTTGAGGGTGATGCCACCACCGTAGGTAATGTCAGATTGCAATAGATGCACAGTGTTATAAAGGCCACAAGATTCACCGGTGGTTTTATCAGGCAAAGGCTCGAATTTGACTCCACTGTTCTTCAAAATAGCAAGACAATCCTGATATTTGCCCTTTAGGTTGTTTATTTTGTTTGAAGTCAAAAAAGTAATTTCATCGCTGATTTCTAAGGGTTTCAAAGGGTTGTATTCGTCAGGCAAAATGTCGCGCTCAACCCAATAAACAAAACTGCCAAGAATCACAGTTAAAGCTACAATTCGAAGCCAGTTCTTGTTATGTTCGCTGATCCAACTCATAACGAAAGTGTATAAGATTTATTGTGAAAAGAGTATCAAGAAAAGCGAAGATGGGTTTCTAGCAGGTAAATCCAATCTACGTTAATTTCACTGTCGTCGTTTTATGCTTATCTATTTGAGTATATTAGAGATATGTCAAACCAATCCATTCAAATTCAAATCATAGGCCTGATCGGCTGGTTAGTGTTGTGTTTTGTTGCTTCTGCTATAGGGGCCTTTGGATCCATGGCAGCACCCGCTTTCTATGCAGGGCTGATTCAACCGGTTTGGGCACCTCCTGCTTGGTTATTTGGTCCTGTTTGGACAGCACTTTATGCCCTCATGGCGATTTCAGCCTGGTTGGTTTGGCGGCATGGTGGTTTTAAGCAACAAACAGCTCCTTTGACGTTATTTGTGGTACAACTGACCATCAATGCGTTTTGGAGCTGGTTGTTTTTTGCCTGGCAACAAGGTTTGTGGTCTTTGATTGATATCATGATTTTATGGATTTTAATCGTGATGACCATTTGGACATTCTGGCGAATTAATAAGTTAGCAGGCGTGTTGTTAATCCCTTATATGTTGTGGGTGAGTTTTGCAGCTGTCTTGAATTATTATATGTGGCAGTTGAATCCAGAGATTCTTGCTTGAATCTTTAGTCAGTACTGAATAAAAACACATCCTGTGTATGGTTTTGTGGTTGATAAGTTTTGAAAATTTGATTTTCTTTTTTAAATCAATATCTTATTGTGTTTTTTAAGTTCGACGTATTTGATGTTAAAATGATTGCTTTTGGATAATTAGTCATGATGATTGTTCACCACCTTAATAATTCACGTTCACAACGAATTCTTTGGTTATTGGAAGAGTTAGATCTTGAATATGACATCAAATTCTATCAACGTGATCAAGAAACACAGCTTGCGCCGCCTGAATTGAAACAGGTACATCCTTTAGGTAAGTCGCCTGTGGTGACTGATGGTGATTTGGTGTTGGCAGAATCGGGTGCTATTATTGATTATCTGGGCCGAACCTATGGCAGTAATGATTGGGTGCCAAGGCGTAACAGCAAGCGCTATCAGGATTATATGTACTGGTTGCATTATGCAGAAGGATCTATGATGTCCCCTTTGTTACTCAAACTGGTTTTTGACAAAATCAAAACGACTAAAATGCCATTTTTTGTGAAGCCCATCGCTCACGGGATTGCGAATAAAGTGATGTCATCTTTTGTTTCACCCAACATCAAATCACATTTCCAGTATGTAGAAAATCACCTGTCAAAAAATAACTTCTTCACCGGAGATGGTATCACAGGGGCGGACATTCAAATGTCTTTTCCACTGGAGGCCAGTTTGGCGCGTGGTGTTATTAGCCAAGTAACACATCCTTATATTGCCGAATATGTAAAAGGCTTTCAGTCACGACCTGCGTATCAAAAAGCCTTGGAAAAAGGGGGTGAATATGATTATTCAGACTGATTTTATGGTAGTATGAAACCATAATCTACCCAAAATATAAATGCGGCTTATCATTAAAATTTTAAGAAACCAGTTGCAAATATTTACTGGTACCAAAAGTAAAGTATGTAAGCCTGCTCAATCATTTTCTGCCCAGTGTTTGTTGGTAGGTGGCTATAAAGCAGACAAGCAATGCATGGAACAGGGTAGACGTAATTTGAGTTTGGCGGTTTTTTAAAAATGAAAGCATGATGTATTTGTTGAAGTAACCGATAATTATATTGATGGTATCTCGCCTGTTGAACAGCACATTTATCAAGAGTTGGCCTACAGCTGTTTTTATGGTCTATCGTTTTGTAATAGAACTGATAAAACACAGCGTATAAATGGCTGGGAGCAGATTAATCTTCAGCATTGAATTTTTATTTTAAATCAAAATCATCTACAAAATTAAATTCCAATGCCACCATAGTCATAGGTGTCAAGAACGAGCGAAATGATTATCTAATTAGCTTACTACTTAGTCATTGTATGGCGATTCAATGTTACATAGTAACTGACTTGTCTGCCAGTCACTATGAATGAAGAAAGAAGATGACTTAGTTTATCATAATTTTTTATCTGCAAGCTTTCTGGTATTGACATGATAATCAGTCATCAAACCTATCGTAAAAAATTACGTCATTGATATGATTACCATCATCATATTCATAAGCTCCCATGTCAAAATATCCTAATTGTGGCACCGTGTACTGATAACCTCGGGGAACACTCATAATATCGTGATGTTTTGGTTGATATAAACTGGTATCACACATGTCAATCCCTGCAGAATCAAAGTCAATGAGATAATCATTATTGGCAGCATTAATGAATCCGGGATTTACAACAGGTGTTAAAGCCCCAAATCCTGCAGGTAAATTTTGATCATCATGGACAATGAAACAATTTCCGCTGTAACTATTGGTATTTGCAATTTCAAGAAATAATGGAGATGGAGAATTCCATAATATAGAACTGTTGACTTTGAGTATTTGGTTACTGGAGTCAGTATTGCTCATGAAAAATATACTTGACGATAAATTATCCGTCAAAGTGTTAAATGCAAAATCCAGAGTAACTTTGTTATCCAAAAAAAACAATGAGTCCGATTCATCAAATTCATCCTTGTTGTTAAAAATGATATTACCCTCCATAGTATTTACACACGAATCAGTATTGTTCCCTTTCAAATGAGCAACTGAAGCAAGCGTTGAGATGTTTGCTCTAATCGTAGTCTGAAACACATCAATAGTTCCGCAATCTTCAGTAAAAATTGTACCGTTGTTTGACTGATTTTCAAAAATCAATGAACACTCTTCATTTGCGAAGCAACTTCCAGTTGTTCGGTGAATTTTAACTTTAGCTCCATTCGAACTAACAATTGCAGAACCAAATTCGGAATCATTTCCAGTAATACTACCATTAATTATGGTAACAACCGTACCAGAACCTCTGGCATAAACGGCTCCACCATGTGCATTAATATTGTTTTCATCTGTCCAATTACCGTAGATATTGACATAATTATCAGGTGTTCCTTTCAATACCGCCAAGCTGTTTTCTATATACATTCCCCCACCGGCAAATTCTGCATAGTTGGCTTTTATTCCTATACCATTATTGGGTCTAATACTAGTCGTTCCACTCTCAATTAAAACATTACAATTACTTGTAGCAAATAAACCTCCTCCGGATTGCGATTGGTTATTATTTAGCCTCGAAGTTAAATCCATGTGCAAGAATGAACTCGAACAATAGATTCCTCCTCCATAAAGAGTAGAATCATTGCTACCAATTAATGCATCAAGTGTTATCAACCTGCTTTGGGAAGACAAGGAAACTCCCCCTCCACTACCACTGGCATTGTTATTTCTAATATTACCTCTATCCATAGTAATAACAGCTCCTTGAGAAGCCGCAATTCCAGCTCCTACTCCTGCATTATTATTCTGGATTGAAGTTGAATCGAGCAATAAAGTGGCTCCTAGTCCGCCAAAAATATAAATGCCGCCACCATGTGTATTTGCTGAATTATTATCAATTGATGAGTCTATAATTGAAATACTAACATTACCTGATATATCAACACCTCCAGCCAAATATCCAATCGAAGTTGATCCTTCTGTAATGTGCAAACCATCAAGAATTATCGTTTGATGAGCGTGTCCGTTGCCATTTGTTGTCTTTACAATAACAGTTGTTTCAGAGTTGCCACCATTGACCTCAGTTTCAAAGAATCTTTGTGCATCGATTTCTGCTTCATTGCAATTTTCATATCCACCAATAATTTGTACTGACTTATCAATAATCTGGAATGGAGCCAGAGTTTGTTCTCGGGTCACTCTGATCTCAGAATTATTATCAATTGCCGTTTGGAATTGAACAAATGAGTAATCACATTCAACCTCATTACCAACAGTTACAAAGGCCTGAGCCCACGAAGTGATCATCAATAGGCACAAAAATAAACACAATCTTTTTTTCATCATTTCTCTCTTCAATTTAGTTAACTAAATTGTCATGGAAAACCGTCTTTAAATCTTGAAAAGAATCTGAAAGAGTCTGAAAACTGATTTTTTTATGGTTTTAACTGTCGGATCAAAGAGGTAAACTAGCGGGTCAAAATGTTAATCCGAAAGAAATCATGATTGATCAACAACAATTTCAGCAATGGGCTGACCAGGGGCATAATCGCATTCCCTTGTATCACTGTATTTCAGCAGATTTGGATACGCCGTTAAGTGCGTGGTTGAAACTGGCCAATGGTAAAAACACTTTTTTGTTGGAATCTGTCGAAGGCGGTGCGCGTTGGGGTCGTTATTCAATCATTGGTCTCTCAGCAAATTACCGCTTTCAGGTACATGGTCAAAAGTTTCAGGAGTTTGAATATGACACTTTGGTCAGTGAATACGAAGTGGATGATGTTTTGCAACAGGTAGAAAGTATAAAGTCCAGATTTTCAGTGCCGAAAATTGATGAGTTACCAGGCTTTAATGGTGGTCTGGTTGGTTATTTTGGTTATGAAATTATTGAACAAATTGAGCCCAAGTTAAAAGGACTGGCTCCAGAAGACTGTTTGCACATTCCTGACATAAACATGATGTTGGCTGAGGACATTGCGGTGTTTGATAATCTGGCAGGTAAGGTTTGGCTGATGGTTCATATCGATCCGGCGGAGGATTTGGCCTTTGAAAAAGGGCAAAAAAGATTGCGAGATTTAACCCATCGATTGCGTTCGGGTTCGACTGGTTATGCAGAAATGATAAATCCTAACAGCATCAATACCACTGCATTCAAGACCGGTTTTACCCAGGAAGAATTCAATCATGCCATAGAGCAATGCAAAGCTTATATAGAATCTGGTGACATCATGCAGGTGGTGTTGTCACAACGAATTTCCACTCAGTTCAACGCGCGCCCTTTAGATGTGTATCGCGCTTTGCGTGCATCGAACCCTAGTCCGTATATGTATTTTATGGATTTTGGTGACTACCAGGTGGTTGGGTCATCACCTGAGGTTTTGGTTAGACGTATGGGTGAAGAGGTTACCTTACGGCCTATTGCTGGTACTCGACCTCGAGGTAAAACGGCGGAAGAGGATCAACAGCTTGAGCTTGATTTACTCAATGACCCCAAGGAAATTGCCGAACATTTGATGCTGATAGATTTAGGTCGTAATGATGTAGGTCGGATTGCTGAAATTGGTACGGTTGAGCTGAAAGATAAAATGATTATTGAGCATTATTCTCATGTGATGCACATCGTTTCGGAAATTCGTGGCCAGCTAAAAGCCGATAAAACTAATGCCGACATCATCAAGGCAGTATTTCCAGCCGGAACCTTGTCTGGAGCTGCCAAAGTCCGCGCTATGGAAGTCATCGCTGAGCTAGAAAAGGTTAAGCGTAATGTCTATGCTGGTGCAGTTGGTTACTGGGGGTGGCATGGTGATATGGATATGGCAATTGCCATCAGAACAGCAGTCATCAAGGATCAACTATTGCATGTTCAAGCAGGTGCTGGCATTGTGGCTGACAGCACTGCGATGAATGAATGGCAGGAGATTATGAACAAGGCCAAAGCGGTATTTCGTGCCGTCGAACAAGCCATCGAAGGTTTTTAAAAGCTGGTGGAATTGATTGTGGCCTTACATGAGGAGTATTTAAACGGCCATCTAAACTTTTGTATGACAGCACAAATTTCTGCTCACAAAATTAGTTCAATTTTGCATTGCAATAATTTTATTGTGCAAATATATTGTTACAACTAATTCATGGTTATGAAACATAGAAGCAAGTTTCAACAATTAGTGATAATAAAATTTATAAATATTTCAGAGGGTTAAGTTATGAAAAAATCTTTCAAGCGATCAACGCTTTTTTCAGCGTTGGTCATCAGTTTAGGAACCATTTCGACGCCATCATTGGTGTTGGCACAAGCCGATGATTCAGTCGAAGATTTAGGCAAGGTTCAAGTGACCGGCTCGCGAATCCGACAAGCTCAAATTGAAGGCATTGAGCCGACTCAAACCATCACTCGGGAGGATATTGACCGCTCTGGTTTGACCTCTGTAGGTGATATTTTGCAGCAATTGACTCAGTCAGGTTCTGCGTTGAATACACGCTTCAATTCCAGCGGTAACTTTGGTTTTCCGGCAAACGGTGGTGGTATTGGTGCTGGAGCTACACAAATAGACATGCGCCATCTTGATCCAGGTCGAGTTTTGGTGTTGGTTGATGGTTTGCGTTGGGTGGCTGGTAGTTCCGGTTCAGGTGTGAGTAATGCAGTAGATATGAACACCATCCCTGTTGGTATCATTGAAAGAATTGATATTTTGAAAGATGGTGCTTCATCCATTTATGGTGCTGATGCCATCGCTGGTGTGGTTAATATCATCACCAAGAAAAGTATGCAAGGTGTCGAAGCGCAAGCTTATGCTGGCGCATTTGATGAAGGTGATGGTGAAACAGTCAGTATGAATGTGACTTTTGGCACTGAAACCGACAAGATTGACATGCTTTTTAACGTGGGTTATACCGACCAAAAGGAAGTTTCTGCTGCGGACCGCGTGCTGTCTCGATTTCCTGTACCATTCACGGGAGTGGCGTTGGGTAGTTCAGGTACGCCACAGGGTCGCTTTTTATTGAATGACATCAATGGAAATACCATCGACTGTACTTTAAATACGGGTGTGGTTGGCCCAATGTATAACTATGACCCAACCAGTCCATGCAACGGTGATGATTATCACCCTTTTACCGGCAGTGATCGGTTTAATTATGCAACCTATAATTATTATGTGACCCCATCCAAACGTTCTAATATTTTTGGTCAGGTCAATGTTGAATTAACTGACAGTTTGAACTGGTACGTGAAAGGTGCTTATAACAACCGTAAATCAACCAACCAAGCCGCGCCAGAGCCCATTTTCATTGGGCCTTTTGCCGAAGCGGGTGCCATTGCTGATAACATCATCATTGATTCAACCAATCCTTATAACCCATTTGGCATTGATGTTTTTGCAGATGGTTTTGGTTTTATTGGTCGCCGTCCTTTGGAAGCTGGCCCTCGTGTATTCAACCAAGATGTCGATACAACGTATGTGTCTACAGGATTGGAAGGTTCATTCACAGCGGCTGATCGCAACTGGTTTTGGGATGTGAATGGTGCCTATGGTAAAAACCAGGCATCACAACGCAAAACTGGTGCGCTGAATATTGCAAGAATCGCCAGGGCGTTAGGACCTGTGGATGAATGTAACAACACACCTGGTTGTGTGCCATTGAATATCTTTGGTGGTCAAGGCAGTGGTGGTGGCACCATTACACCAGAAATGTTGAATTACATTTCATTTGTTCAATCGGATAACTCAGAGCAAGAGTTGACTGATTTCACTGCCAACATCAGTGGTGATTTATTTGAGTTGCCAGCCGGTCCATTGTCAGTGGCTGTAGGTTATGAATACCGCAAAAAATCAGGTTGGTTCCAACCCGATCCAATCGTGGTTGCTGGTGAATCAAATGGTGTGCCTGCCAGTCCAACAGCGGGTGAATTCAGTGTCGATGAGTTTTATGCTGAGTTTTTGGTACCTGTTTTGGCGGACAAACCTTATGCTGAACTGCTGGATTTTTCTGTGGCTTTCAGAAGCTCAGACTACAGCACTTCAGGTTCTGATACCACGGGTAAATTCGGCTTTAAATACATGCCAACTTCAAACTTGATGTTCAGAGGTTCATACGCTGATGGTCTACGTGCGCCGTCTATTGGTGAATTGTTTGGCACTCAGGCACGATTTGATGCGCAGTTGACTGATCCATGTAATGCCTCACAAATCGCTGCCAATGGCGGTGTGGTGCCTCCTGGTTGTGTGGGCGTGCCTGCTGGTTATGAACAAATCAATCCTCAAATTTCTACTTTAACTGGCGGTAATCCAAATTTGTCACCGGAAGAAGCAGAAACATTGACTTTGGGTGTGGTTTATTCACCTGAGTGGGCTGACAATACCAGCTGGTCAAGCAGTCTGGATTTTGAAGTGACTTATTATGACATCGAAATTGAAGGCGCCATTCAAGCGGTTGATGCACAGTTTATTTTGGATACTTGTGCGGCTACACCCAGCAGCAGTCTGTGCTCTAACTTCTCTCGTGATGCATTTGGAAACATAGAAAACTTTAGCAATCAGTTGACCAACATTGGTTCGATTGAAACTTCTGGTGTTGATTTCAATGTGAATTGGACATCACCACAATATGACTGGGGTTATTTACAAGCTGCCTGGACCAACTCTTTTGTGAATGAATTTACCGAAGATGGTCGTGATTTGGATGGTATCGAAGCCAATGATTCTGGTATTCCTGATTGGAATTCAAATTTATACACTACGGTGAATTATAAAAACTGGAAATTTACTTGGGGCACGCGTCATATTAATGGTTTAACCGAGTCTTGTGCTAATGTGGCTGGATTGGGTTTGTGTTCAGATGAAGCTGCTGGCACCAACAACCTGGGCGGTACCACGTACCATGACTTGCAAGTAATTTTCCCTGAATGGAATAATATTCAATTTGAGTTAGGTGTGAATAACATCACTGATAAGATGCCACCGACTTGCTTCAGTTGTTCCTTGAATGGCTATGACCCATCAACCTATGATGGTGAAGGTCAGTTTGGATATGTCAGAGCCAGTGTTAAATTCTGATATAAGATAAACCAAAAAAGTATAGAAAAAACGGTCTCAATGAGGCCGTTTTTCTTTTCACCTGTCCAAAAAATTCTGTACAATGCCCCTTTTGACCGGATACATCACATGCTGCTGATGATTGATAACTATGACTCTTTTACCTATAACTTGGTACAGTATTTTGGTGAATTGGGTGAGGATGTGCGGGTTTTTCGCAATGATGAGTTAACAGTTGATGCAGCTTTGGCGCTGCAACCTGACCATGTGGTGATTTCACCGGGTCCCAGAAACCCTGATATGGCTGGCATTTCGATGGACATGATTCGTGCTTGTGCAGGAAACATACCTTTGCTGGGTGTTTGTTTGGGTCATCAATCGATTGGACAAGTCTTTGGTGGAGACGTCATCCGGGCAAAAACCATCATGCACGGTAAAATTTCGGCTGTTCATCACAATAATTCAGACGTATTTGCTGATTTGAGCAACCCATTTAACGCCACCCGTTACCACTCTCTGGTAGTTGATCAAAAAACCTTACCGGACTGTCTTGAAATTACGGCCTGGACAGAAGATGACAACGGCCAGTTGGATGAAATCATGGGTTTCAGACATAGGGAATACGCGATTTCAGGTGTGCAATTTCATCCGGAAAGTATTTTGACTGAGCACGGTCACCAGATGTTAAAGAACTTCCTCAATCAAAACCAATAAAGACATGAATAAAACCCCGATTCAAACAGCCCTCGATTTATTGGGCGAACAACAACAGTTACCTGCCGGGAATATGACCGCAGTGATGAATCAAATCATGGATGGCGAAGCCACACCGGCACAAATTGGTGGTTTGTTGATGGCTTTGAAGCTCAATGGGGAAACCGTTGAATACATCACTGAGGCAGCTTTGGTGATGAGGGAAAGGGCAACCAAAGTGCATGTGACCAAAGACCATTTGATAGATACTTGTGGCACTGGTGGCGATGGTGTGGGTATTTTTAACGTGTCCACAGCTGTGGCATTTATTGCTGCGGTTGCAGGTTGTCGAGTGGCCAAGCATGGTAACCGTTCTGTGTCTTCATCGACTGGATCTGCGGATGTATTGGAAGCTGCAGGGATGAATTTGGGATTGAACGCAACTCAAGTGGCCGATTGTATTGAGCGATTTAATATTGGTTTTTTATTTGCACCAGCCCATCATGGTGCGACAAAATATGCCGTTGGACCTCGTAAGGAACTGGCGGTCAGAACGATGTTCAATTTATTAGGGCCATTGACCAACCCAGCCGATACACCTTTTCAAGTGATGGGTATTTTTGCCAAGCAATGGGTCAAAACCGCTGCCGAAGTGTTGCAAAAACTGGGCTCTGAGCATGTGATGGTGGTGCATTCACATGATGGTATGGATGAAATTTCTTTGTCTGCACCCACTGATGTTGCTGAGCTCAAAGCAGGGATCATTACCGAATACAGCGTACAACCCGAAGATTTTGGCATTCCGCAACAAAGCGTCGAATCTTTGGTCGTTGAAAATGCTGAGCAAAGTCTTGATCTGATTGAACAAGCATTGAATGGACAGCATGGTCCCGCAGCTGATATTTTGGCTTTGAATGCCGGTGCAGCCATTTATGTGGGTGGCCAGACAGATGAAATGCATACAGGGGTAATTCAGGCACAACAGATCATGAAGTCAGGACAAGCCTGGCAATTGTTACAGGATTTGGCAGCCTATACCCGTAGTCTTATAGGGAATATTTGATATGGCCAATGTACTGGATAAAATCATGGACACCAAGGTCAATGAAGTAGCCAGGGGGAAACAAAAGTTTTCTGTTGCAGACTTTCAACAACAAATAGATAGACAGGAACCACCTAGAGGTTTTGTTCGAGCCATTGCTGATAAGCTTAACTCTGGCATACCAGCAGTGATTGCTGAGGTCAAAAAAGCTTCACCATCCAAAGGAATCATTCGAACTGATTTTGATCCTGAACAAATCGCTAAATCTTACCAACGAGGTGGTGCCAGTTGTTTGTCCGTGCTTACAGATGTTGAGTATTTCAAAGGCAGTGAGCAATACTTGAAACAGGTCAAAGCGGTGGTTGATTTACCTATTTTGCGCAAGGATTTTATGCTGGATCCATGGCAGATTTATGAATCCAGAGCTATGGGTGCAGATTGTGTATTATTAATTGTGGCTTGTCTGGATGATGAGCAGTTACATGGTTTGTATTCACTGGCAAAGCAGTTAGGCATGGACGTGCTGGTTGAGGTGCATGATGAACAGGAAATGCTCAGAGCGCTGAAAACTGATGCGCGTTTGATTGGGGTAAATAATCGTAATTTGAAATCTTTTGAAACCACTTTGGAAACCAGTCAACAATTACGTAATCTGGTTGACGATTCAAGAATTATTGTCAGTGAAAGTGGCATCCACAGTAGTGCTGATATCCAGTATTTACAACAACAAAACATTTATACTTACCTGATAGGCGAATCGCTGATGCGGCATGCAGAGCCTGGGGGACAATTGGTTAAATTGCTGAATGGTGAAGTTATATGAGTAAAATTGGTATTATTGCGGCCATGCACCAGGAATGTGAATATTTCCGACAAACTCTGGAAAATCCCCAACACAGTCAGTACCTTGATATCAAAATAACGCATGGCAATTGGTGTGGTCATAAACTATGTTTGCTCGAATCAGGCATCGGTAAAGTTAATGCCACCCTCGCGGCAGAATGGCTGGCCCGCGAATTTATGCCAGATTTGGTTATCAATACGGGTTCTGCAGGCGGTATTAAACAAGGCGTTAAGGTGGGTGATTTTGTTTTTGCGGAAAAAGTTTGCCACCATGATGTAGACATCAGCCCTATTGGTTTTGCATTTGGTGAGTTACCAAGATTACCAGTTTACTACCAAGTTTCAGAACAATGGCTGCGTTTATTGGATGAAGTTGCCACACAGTTAGATGATACACATCACTTGGGTACCATCGCCACGGGTGAATCATTCATTTATCGGAATCAGCAAGTTGAAATCATTAAACGGAGGTTTGATGATGTGTTGGCTTGTGAAATGGAAGCGGCTGCAGTGGCTCAAGTCTGCTACATGCATAATATTGATTTTGTGATGCTGAGAAACTTGTCAGATGTGGCAGGGGAAGATGCCCAAGTTAATTTCAACCAATACATCCACCAAGCTGGAAAAAAGTCGACCGAACTGGTCTTACAGTTTATTGAACAAATCAGTTGAGTTTAGAGAGGGTGTAAAGTTCCCGATATTGCTCTAAAAACCAGATCTCTCGATTCGGTGCAGCACCTTCAGTACGTTCCTGACAATAGCCTGTTTTGGTACAGCGCCATCGGTGCGACCCCTCAGCAGTGGTCACGTCAATCAAGTACACAAAGTCCAAATTGGCTTCCACTCCGGTGGCTTCCTGGCGGTCGTAAAACAAATCGCCGATTTTTTCTAATTCTAAGGGATCCTGGGTGTCGATAACGGTGGTAAACCTTTCATCAAAGGCTTTGTAACTGGTCAATTTGGGGTGATTGTTGCCACAAGCAGACAGCAATAAGGTAGTGAATAATAGAATCAGGGTTTTTTTTATTAATAACTTATACATAAGCATACCTTTCAAACATAAATATGTTCTGATTGGAAGGCCACACACCAAGGTCCATCCTAAGCGGTGTTCGCCCCCCAGCAAACTCACACAATCAATATAACACAAATGATTTGTTTAGTCGAATCAGAATAAAGATGGGTGACGAATTTTTACAATCTGATTGCAAGGTACCTGAAAATATACATTATTTGCGGGTTTACTAATGATTTTTTTTCAATGAAAATAAGGCTATGAATAAAGTGACCAGATTTGGCATTAATTTAAAAAGATTTATACTTGAAGTGATGCGGCGTTATCGTGAGGATGAAACATCATTGGCGGCCAGTTCCTTGGCTTATACTGCATTGTTGTCATTGGTGCCATTTATGTCGGTACTGATAACGGTATTTTCAGCCATGCCATTATTTGAAGATGCCTCGCAACAACTCCAAAATTTCATTTTTGAAAACTTTGTACCGACTACCGGAGCAGTCATTCAAACCTATATTCTGGGTTTTGTAGAAAAGGCTCGTGGGTTAACTGTAACCATGTTTCTGGCTGTTTTCGTAACTTCTATTTTAATGATGCATACCATGGAAAAGGCTTTGAATCGAATTTTTGACAGTAAAGCATCTGGACGATTTCGAACTAAACTGATGATGTATTGGGCGGTTTTAACCATGGGGCCATTATTAGTGGGTGGTGGTATTGCGTTGACATCAATCATGTTTCAGTACTCTGCTTTAGCGGGATTTAAAAGTTTTGTGGTGAAATCTTTACCTATCATGACTTCGACTGTTGGGTTCTTTCTTATTTATCTGATAGTGCCCAACCGCAAAGTTAAAATGAAAAACGCCATGATTGGTGCTCTATTCGCTGCCATTTGTTTTGAGTTGGCAAAAAGGGGGTTTGCTTTTTACGTCACATCAATCCCGAGCTACCAAAAAGTTTATGGTGCGTTGGCATCCATTCCATTGTTTCTGATTTGGATGTTTTTGTCATGGAACATCATTTTGTTGGGTGGCACCATCACTGCAACTTTGGAAACATCAAGGTGGCGCTTACATGTACAAAACTACCAAACCAATCAACGTTTGTTGTTGGTTATTGATGTGTTAAATGTATTGTGGCAGGCCAGTCAAAAAGGTGAAACAGTCAGCTTCAATCAATTGTGCAAACGTTTTTATTTTGTTCCCGATGATGAAATGAATCTCCAATTGGAATGGTTGTGCCGACAAAAATATATCGCCATCAATCAATCGGGTGACTATTTGTTAAGACATGATTTATCGACCTTGACTTTTAAAGCTTTGTATCAAAATGGCAGCTTTAAAATACCCGTGCAAGCCTCAAAATATTTTGTACAATACCAGCCCCTGTTAGACAGTTACTGGCAACCAGTCGATTCCATGCTGAATCAACCACTGGAATCCATCATCATTGAGAATGACCATGAAAAAGCTTAATACACTGACAACTTTAACCTGCATCTTTTTTTTATCAGCTTGCGATCAGGATAATAAAACATCAGAAACCAATCTGGCTGAGACACAAAATCAAACCAGCCCAACTGTAAACCAAGGAGCAGTAAAAACAGCAGTGAATGCACAGGCCAATGGTGTTGATCTACCCTTGGAGTTTTCGCTGACCAACCTTAACGGTGAATTGGTTCACGCCTCTGATTTTCGGGGCAAATGGCTGGTGTTGAACTATTGGGCCACTTGGTGTGCACCTTGCCGTGATGAAATGCCTGAGTTGGTGAAGTTTCAAAGCGAACACGATAATGTACAAATCCTTGGTATTGCATATGAAGATGCTGAAATTCACAAGTTAAAAAGCTTCGCGGCTGATTTCAGTATTAATTACCCACTGTTAACAATCGACGTGTATAACCCGCCTAAGTTTGCTGAAGAAGGTGGTCTTGGACTGCCTACTACCATTGTTTATAACCCAGAAGGAATGCGCCACAACAAACACATGGGGCCCATTGATGCCGAGGGGTTGAAAGAGCTGCTTGAATAATGAACTGTTATCTGACACAGGCAAATCATCACGAGAGCGATTATTAGAAAACATAACTCTCCTGTTGAATACTAAGAGAAGTAGGTGTGCGTGTATTCAGCAATAACTATCTGAATCAACAGACATGCGTATGTGCTAAACTAAAAATCTTATCTAAAACCCAATCATTTTTCGGTGAGGTTTGTTGAAAAAAACTGTAATGGCCAAATATCGATTAGCAAATATCCAAGACGTTACTGCACTCGCAGCGTTGCGGTACAGGTATTGGGTAGAAGATGGTGAAGATGCTGCTGAGGTTTCTGAAGACAAGTTTATTGGTGCTTTTACGGCTCGAATCAGTGAAGCTTTCGAACGAGATGAATTGTTTTGTTGGCTTGCTACCATTGATAAAAAAATTGTTTCCACTTTATATGTTCAAGTTGTCCGCAAGTTACCTAAGCCCAGTAAAGTAGTTGATCAGTTCGGTTATGCCACAAATTTTTATACGATACCAGAACAGCGTGGTCATGGCATAGGAAGAATGCTACTGAGAAAAACAAAACAATGGGCTTTGTCTGTGGATTTAGAGTTTATCATCGCCTGGCCAAGTGATGACAGCATTCGGCTCTGGAAAAGCGAAGCTTTTAAAGAGAATGAGTCGGTAATCTGTGACATACGACCCTATGTGAACTAGTGAATAGAGGTCAACAGCTCCAAAACAATTGAATCAATAACCAGATGCAGGAATCAGCAATGACACAATTTAAGCAGAGGATAACACCATTTCTCTGGTTTGATCAAAAGGCAGGTGAAGCGGCCGCGTTTTATACCCAATTATTTCCAAACTCACGTGTTGTTGAGGTAAAAAAGTACTCTGAAACTGTCAAGATTTACCAAATTGAATTGTTTGGTGAAGCGTTCACACTGATGGAGGCAAGTTCACATCATGCGTTTAATGAAGCCATTTCATTGGCGGTCGAATGTGAAGATCAAAGTACTATTGATCATTATTGGTCTGAGCTCACTTCATTAGGAGGGAAGGCAAGTATGTGTGGCTGGTTGAAAGATCGGTATGGTGTTTCGTGGCAAATTGTACCCACTTGCCTCAATCAATTTTTAGCAGATCAGGATAAAACAAAAGCAAACCGGGTAATGCAAGCAATGTTAGGTATGCAAAAACTGGATATAACTGCTTTGGAATATGCTTATAATGACAAATGAGTCACTTATTAGCGATGAACACCCGATAGTTGCTTGAACAAGTCGCCATGCTTCCTTGCCTTTGTCAGACCTGCCATCAGCGGCTTTTCAGCTTAATGAGGATTCATCAAAATTGTTGCTAACTATTTTTATCATTGCTTGAATGGTATTTCTGTTAAACTTCCTTAAAAAATCTGAACGGTGATTTCACTGTACAGCATGCTTAACCCTTTGATATCAGAGAATCTATATTTGGCAACACTGAAAAAGTACTGTAAAAACAGTAGTGGCAGCACATACGATGAGACCTTGTTTGCTCGAATTGCTGATGATATATACAGCCATGGTTACAGCATCCAGGTTGCGGCTTTACCGGAGGATGTGTCAGGTGCTTTGCACGCACACTTAGAAGAGATGAATGCCAGTAAATACGTAGAAGCCGGTATTGGTCGTGGTGATGATTTTTTAAAAAATGAATTTGTCCGTACCGATGAAATTTGTTGGATCACGGGTTCTTCAACAGCGGGACAAAAATGGTTGGACTGGGCCTCCCGATTACAACGTTTTCTTAATAAACGATTGTTTCTTGGTCTGTTTTCTTTTGAAAGTCATTTTGCCCATTATGGGCCAGGTGCTTATTATAAAAGACACAGTGATGCGTTCAGAGGTGAGGCCAATCGGGTATTGTCGGTGGTTACTTACCTTAACCCAGCCTGGGGTCATGAGGATGGCGGTGAATTAGTATTATACAAAGACGATGAAGACCGTGAAGGCATCAAAGTGGTCCCATTGTATGGCACGTTGGTTATATTCCTCAGCGAGGAGTTTCCACATGAGGTGTTACCCGCACAAAGAGACCGCCATTCGGTCGCCGGATGGTTCCGAGTCAATACTTCAATCAACAACCGAATTGATCCACCGCTTTAAATTTTCCTCGTTCCCACGCTCTAGCATGGGAATGCATGTCCACACGATCAGAGCAAGCATATGAAGACAACCAAAGAACACGATGCAAAAATGGCAAACATGAAGTTTGCCGCTGTCTATCCTCACTATGTTGCGAAAGTTGAGAAGAAAGGCCGAACTTTGGAAGAACTGCATGAGGTCATTGCATGGCTGACTGGATTTGATAAGAGCGACTTGCAGCGTTTGATTGAAAATCAGGTTACTTTTGAGCAATTTTTTACTGAAGCCACCATCAATCCGAATGCCAGTCTGATTACCGGTTCAATTTGTGGCTACCGAATTGAAGAAATTGAGACGCCCTTAACCAAGCAGGTCAGGTACTTAGACAAATTGGTGGACGAGCTTGCCAAAGGTCGCAAGATGGAAAAAATTCTCAGGTCCGAATAATAAAACTACGGCATTTTGACTGTAAGACCGAATTTATTTGAGGCTTTAACCCATCAAATGTTTACAACGCCCATTTAATCGAGTTCTAACTCGTTCCCGTGCTGTAGCGTGTGAAGATGATGCTGACTTTTTGTTTGATTTAGAAAGGTTTCAAACTTACTTCAAAGGTTTAACTGTAGAAGGAATTCACCAATTTATTTTAAGTACTCGTGATGAAAACTCAGAAAACTATGATTTAGAAGATGACGATATTTTTCCAAATCATAGAATTTTAGACTGGGGGCCAAATACGGATACGGTGTTTTGTTTCATTGTAAAAGTTGGAGGCCAGCTATATCTTACAATGTGTTTTGATAGAGAGGAGAATAAAGTATTTTCCTGCCCTTTAACAAAGAATTATTTTACAGAAACGCTTAAGGCATTATTTTGTGAATTACGAAAAAAAATCTAGCAAGTGGCTGCTACGGATTGGTTACAGTTGGCAGCTTTCCCACACTGCTTCGCAGGCCAAAAAGTCGCCAACTGTAACCTACCGCAAAGCCATGCGTAACATGTATTAAGGCTCAAAGTTATAACTAAAGAACTAAAATCAGAATTCAAATCTCTTGTTCTGGAATTAATTGAAGTGCCAATTGAAAAGCGCTAACCCACCAACTCACCCAAAGCCCATTCAATATGTGTTTTAACCATATCACTGCAGCTGTTTAATTTGGCTTGTAGTGCTTCAATGATGTTTCCAGTGGCTTTTGCATTACCCAATGCTACGGCGATGTTTCTTTGCCAGGCATGATAACCTATGCGGCGGATGGGGGAGCCTTCGGTGTTGTTGAGGAATTCCTGTTCGGTCCATTTGAACAGTGTGAGTAAATCGGTGTCATCCAGTTGGTGTCTGGGATGGAAGTCCTGCTCCTGGGTGTTTTGGGTAAATTTATTCCAGGGACAAACCATTTGACAATCATCACAACCGTAGATTCGATTACCCATGGCTTTTCTGAATTCTATGGGAATTTCACCTTTGTTTTCGATGGTGAGGTAGGAAATGCAGCGGCGAGCATCAACCTGAAAAGGTGACACAATGGCATTGGTGGGACAGTCCTGGATACATTGAGTGCAGGTTCCACAGTGAAAAGTGGCTTTTTTATCGGGTTCAAGTGGTAAATCGGTGTAGATTTCACCCAAAAAGAAGTATGAACCGGTTTTTGAGTTGATCAGGTTGCTGTGCTTGCCAATCCATCCCAATCCGGCTTTTTCAGCAATGGCTTTTTCCATCACAGGTGCCGAATCTGTGAACACCCGATGACCAAAGTCGCCTATTTGCTGTTCAATTTTTTGCGTCATTTTTTTGAGCTTTTGCCGAATGACTTTGTGGTAATCACGACCTAATGCATACCTGGAAACAGCGGCTTTATTGGGCCGGTCAAGCAGTTCTTGGTAAGGAGTGAGGTTTGGTGGCATATAGTCCAAACGTACTGAAATAACCGTGAGCGTTTGTGGCAGCAACTGTTCTGGGTGGTACCTTTTGCTACCATGCCGGTGCATGTAATCCATGTTGCCATGGTATTTATTGGCCAGCCATTTGTTCAGATACTCACCTGCTTGGGACAGCTCAATGTCACTGATGCCACATTGTTGAAACCCCAATTGGGTGGCCCAATCTTTGATCAGCTGTTTCAATTGGTGGTAATCTGTGTGATTTTTGATTTTCACTGGTAAAATGGTGGCTGTAACCCGCTCAATTATATGTCATTTTCAATATGAAACCACTTTACAGTAACGACAAAACCAAGCAAATAGATCAGCTGGCAGCCACCGCATTAGGTATAGATTCATTTCAGTTAATGCAACGGGCAGGTACTGCTATTTTTGCACATGTACAATTTTATCGCAGCCTGTTGGTAATCACTGGTCCTGGTAACAATGGTGGTGATGGGTTTATCGTTGCAGAACTGGCGCGAAAAAATAGTCAGCAGGTCAAATTACTGACCTTAAAGCCCACAAGTGAACTTAATGGAGATGCGGCCAAAGCCGCTACTTTGTATCAGGGGACAATTTTAAATGAATTTCCATCGGAGTCTTTTGACTGTATCGTCGATGGTATTTTTGGTACCGGCTTAAATCAACCAGTACGAGGTATTTATCAAGAGGCCATTAATTGGATCAATGCTCAAAATTCAGATGTGGTTGCCATTGATATTCCAAGTGGTTTGAATGGTAGCACTGGGAAAATAGAAGGATGCGCCGTTAAGGCTGATCAGACCATTTCAATTTTAGGACACAATACCGGCTTATATACCTTTGATGGCAAACAATGTTGTGGCACCATCAGTTTTGAGGATTTAGATGTTCCAATAACCAAACTAAAAGTGGTTGAACAGGATGGTTATTTATTATCTGCAGATTCATTGTCGCTGATAAAAAGCAGTCGCAGGGACAACAGTCATAAAGGCAGTTTTGGTCATGTGTTGGTAGCTGGCGGCCAGGCTGGTATGCTGGGAGCCGTTTTATTGGCGGGCCGGGCGGTGTTGAAATCTGGTGCGGGTTTGACCACATTGCTGACAGACAGTAAACATGCTGACTTAATACCTTTGCATGCACCAGAGTTGATGACTTTGGGGTTTGATGGCATGGACGATCATGTTTTGCTGGATAAAAAAGCTGATGCGATTGCATTGGGTATGGGACTGGGGCAGTCGCAATGGTCTGAACAATTATTTCGTTATTGTGTGAAATCAGGGAAGCCTCTGGTCATTGATGCTGATGGGTTGTCATTGTTGGCTGATCTGACAGTGGTTCCTGATTCTTTGGAAGTGATAACGCCTCATCCCAAAGAAGCGGCTCGATTGTTGTCCATGTCTGTTGAAGCTGTTCAAGATAATAGATGGCAAACGGTCAAACATTTAGCACAAAAATATCGTTGTGTGACAGTGCTCAAGGGCTCGGGAACTTTAATCAGCAATGGGCATGAGACATGGTGTTGTCCCTATGGTAACGCCAACCTCGCAACAGCTGGCTCAGGTGATGTGCTTTCTGGCATGATTGCCGGTTTGTTGGCTCAAGGCTTTGCAGCAAAACAAGCCAGTTGCCTGGCTGTACTGTGGCATGCTTTGGCAGGTGAACAAAGTCCACAAGGTTTAACCCTCACAGCCAGTGAATTGATTAATTCATTGTCATTAATCATTAAGTAAAATCGTGCAAAAACAAATAGATACATTAAAACAACTGGAAACAGTTGCTCAAGAATTAAGTCAAATCATCAAATCCGGTGAAGTGGTTTTTTTACTGGGTGATTTGGGTGCGGGGAAAACAACTTTCAGCCAATTGTTCCTCAAGGCCTGTGGGGTTATCGATGCGGTTAAAAGTCCTACATACACTTTGTTTGAAACCTATCAGGTGAAGCGGCAAACATATGTTCACATGGATTTATATCGTTTGACTGATCCTGAGGAACTCTATTTTATGGGTATTGAAGATTTGTTTAATGGGCGCAATGTTTTGCTGGTGGAGTGGCCACAAAAAGGAACCGGTGTGCTTCCTGAGCCAGATTGGATACTAACTTTTACCTATAAACAGCTGAACAGAAACTTAACAATAATATCAAAATAATTCGCTAAGCCATTGAAATTGTGTAAAAATACTTGATTGAAAATGTTGAATTGCATAAAATCGGTCTTAAACCCTTTCTGTTTTGTGATGAAAAGACTTAAAACAACCCTTTTTTTATTGCTTTGCGCGCTCTCTGTGGATGCCGCCACGGTAAAAGGTATGCGTGTCTGGACAGGGCCCGACCACACAAGGGCCGTCTTTGATTTAAGCGATGCTGCAGATTACAAATTGTTTGAACTTGATAACCCGCCACGTGTGGTGATTGATTTAGACAATGCACAATTAACCAGCAGTTTGGCGATTAAAAATAACAAGGACATCAAAAAAGTTCGCTTCAGTAACAAAAAACAAGACGTGCGTATTGTGTTCGATTTGCATGAAAAACTAAAATCCAAAAGCTTTTTACTCAAACCTGCTGGAGAATATGGTCATCGTTTGGTGGTGGATTTAAGTCACGAAGTTGAGCCCCAAGTAAAAACAGTTGAGCAAGTAACCCAGGCAAACAGAGATGTAATTGTCGCTATAGATGCAGGTCATGGAGGTGAGGATCCCGGCGCCATTGGTGCTGCAGGTAGTCATGAAAAGGACATTACATTGAAAATTGCCAATGCTTTGGCTGAAAAAATTAATGCCCAAAACGGTATGAAAGCGCTGATAATCCGTGAAGGTGATTATTATATCAAACACCGCAAACGGTTTGAAAAAGCCCGTCAACACAATGCTGACTTATTTGTTTCTATTCATGCAGATGCTTTCCATAGTCGTGACGTGAATGGAGCCAGTGTTTATATCTTGTCACAACGCGGTGCTTCATCAGAAGCTGCCAAATGGTTAGCGGCTTCAGAAAATAAGTCTGATCAGATTGGCGGTGTGGTTATTGAGGATAAGCAGGATGTGTTGTCTCAGGTGTTGTATGATTTGTCTCAAAATGCCGCTTTGGAGGAAAGTCACAAAGCAGCCAGATCAGTTCACGAAGCGATGAAAAAAGTGGTTAAGTTACATGGTCAGGGTTTTGGCCAGGCTAACTTCTTGGTGTTAAAATCACCTGATGTGCCATCGATGCTCATTGAAACAGGCTATATCAGTAATCCCAATGATGAGAAAAAGCTAAAGGATCCCAATCATGTGACTAAGCTCACCACACAAATTGCTGACGGTATCAGAAACTATTTTTTCCAAAGCCCCCCACCAAATACCTGGATCGCAGCCCAAGCCAAAGGCAAAAAACATGTGGTTCAATCAGGGGATACTTTGAGTGATATTGCCAATAAACATGGTGTCAGTTTGGCGGCCATAAAGTCCATCAATAACAAGTCATCAAATCAATTGTTGATAGGGGAAGTGTTATACTTGCCTAACCAACCTTAAATTTATTTAGTTAACCCTGATAAGTCCATTCTGGCCTTATTTATTCAGCGCGTACATGCGCTTTCCCCCTTCTCGCCAGCTCTTTAGCAAGAAGCGTAAGGGTATGCTGAGTAAAAATACATTGTAACAATTACATTGGGGTTAGAAAATGTGGGTATTCCGACATTTTTATTAAATAAAACAGTATGTTATGTATTTTCTAGGTTCGGCTATTTATTGCGAGACAGTATGTATTGGGTCATTTCGTGGTCGGGGAAGTGCCACTTCAGGTAGTTTTTGTAGCTTGCTGTTTTTTTGTCAGCCCCTTTTTCTTCGTAGTAATTGATGATGGCTACTAAGGCGTCAACAAATTGAGCTAATTCACATTCCTTGCGAATCATGTTATTGATGATGTAAACCGCGTTGTTTTCAAACCCGTGAGCCGCAAATACGACCGAAAGTTTAACCAGCGTTTCATCATCAAGTTGAATACGACCCTGGGTGGTGGTCATGTACTTGACGAAGTCATTGTGGATTTTTTCACCAGAAACATCAAACTGGATCTGTAAATTAAAATAATCTATAGCAGCTTGGTGGTGGTAATCGTCGAAGGGAATATATTTGCCATATTCAAAACGCAACCGTGCCAAATCCAAACTATTCGGATATTTTTTGAAAGTTTTGGCCAGGATTTTAAGCGCTCTTTTGTAGTTGCCTTTTGCTATGTATTTTTCTGCTCGGGCAACGGGGTTTAAACGATTTCCAAACACGTCCTCAATGATTCGTTGTATTATTTAATGACATAGCTTATCAAAAAAAGTCAGCATTTCATATCATTTGATGTGCTGCCATCGAAAAAGTTTTGCAGTTGCCAACGACGAAATGATCCAGCACCTTGACATCAATTAATTTTAGGGTGTTTTGGAGCTCTATGGTCAAGTTAATATCGGATTGGCTTGGTTGAATATCACCAGAGGGATGGTTATGGGCAAAAATAACTGCTGCTGCGTTGTGTTTCAGGCATTGTTGAGCCACTGTGCGGGGGTAAACCCGTGCAGAATTGATGCTGCCCTCAAACAAATATTCAAAGCTAATGAGTTGATTTTTACTATTCAGAAAAAGTGCTGCAAAGCGTTCATGCTTGGCAAGCACAAAATTAGCACATAAAAACTCATTTACTAGATCAGGTTCATTAAAAGAATTTTTCTCTTTCAGTCCTTCATTGATGGCTCTTTTGACCAGTTCATGGGCGGCTTGTAATTGGGCAAATTTTGCGATTCCCAAGCCATTTATTGCTGTAAATGCGCTGATACTTGCATTGATGATGGCTTGTACATTGCCAAAATCATTTAACAACTGTTCGGCCAGTTGCACCACCGATTTCCCTCTGACTCCTGTTCGCAAGAATATCGCTAATAATTCGGCATCAGTTAAAAATTCAGGTCCAAATTCGACCAGTTTTTCTCTGGGCATGAGGTTATGTTTTGCAGTTAAGTTCATAAATTTATTGACAAAAATTGGTGATAATAGGTGATAGACGATCTATTTTCAGTCAATGTATTCCTACACGCTTGTAGGAAAGGATAACAATTGGAGATTTTTTTGAATGTGGTTTACAATCAACCATTGAAAAAAAGACTTCAAAAGAAGCACTAATTGGGCCAATGAAAAAATATTCTTAGCAAAGAGTTTTCCTCGGTTAATTTGCTTATTCAGGAAATAAAGATACAAATGAAATCAATAGATTTGAAAATAATTGATTATGGCTTTATTGAAGAGTTTGGTTTACCTCAACACTCCACTCAGGGTTCTGCTGGCATGGACTTGAGGGCCTGTGTTGATGACACTATGACCCTTAAAGCTGGTGAAACTCAACTGATTCCAACTGGAATTGCCATATATATTGCAGATCCGCAATTGGCTGCGGTCATTTTACCACGCTCTGGTCTTGGTCATAAACATGGTCTGGTTTTGGGTAATTTAGTTGGGCTAATTGATTCAGACTATCAGGGGCAGCTATATGTGTCTTGTTGGAACCGGTCTAGTAAGGATTACAAGGTTGAAAGAGGTGCAAGAATCGCTCAATTGGTATTTTTACCGGTTGTGCAAGTTCATTTGAATCAAGTTGATTCATTTGATGATAGCTGCCGAGGAGAAGGTGGTTTTGGTCATACAGGAGTGAGTTAATGGATGTAAAAGACTTGTTGGCGAAGTTTAAGCCCAAAAAAAATAAAGATGACATAGCAATAGAGGTTAATCATGTTGAGGAACATTCAGATAACGTTCCGGCTGACAAAGAAGAAACCAAAAAAAAAGCCAAACCACTGGTTAAATTAGAAGATGAATTGGTTTGGACGTCAGCCTTTGTTGTTTCATTGTTGTTTTTGTTGTTATTTGCTTATTTATTAAAAAACAATTGGTTCGAAACCACAGCTTTTAATCATCTTGAACAACAAAGCGAAAGATTGGTGAAGGCAGTTGATGACAATACCAAGAAAGTAAGGGCGTTGGCAGAATCGATCATTAGGGAAAATCCAGATGATGTAAATATTGTTGAAAAACTGCAAAGCAATATCAGTAATGCCTTGAGATTTATTCGGGTAGAAGAACCTATTGATAAAATCCAACCCAACCCCGTTTTTCCGGGAATCAATTTTGCCACTTTGGATATGATCAGGTCAACCAGTGAAACTCAGCAAGAGCAACTACCCGAGATTCATCTGTATGGACAAAAAAATCAATACCTGAATTTTGTTTATATTCAAAAGCCTCAACAGGCTTATGTGGTGGCTAGTTATCCAGTGGATATGATTATCAAACCACAAAAAATGAACTTTGCCAAAAGTCAATTATCGTTGATTCAGAAGGCTGGCAACTGGAGTAGCGTTGTGCTCCAAAAATGGGGAAATGTAGAGGATAATTCATCGCAATATACCAAAGAAATAAAAGTGCCAGATTCCCATTTCTATGTCGGTTATGCAGTGGAAAAATCATATTCTGGACTTTTTAGTATGTCCTTAACCAGTAGTATCATAGCTACATTGGCTGCTTTGGCATTGACCATAGCAACTTTTTTAAAGAGAAAAGCCAGGATTGAAGAGTTGAAACTTGTCAAAATGAATCAAATGGAAAAAGAGGCTGTCTATGTGCCTGCGAGTAAAATGGGTAAATTTAACAAAGATAAAGACAAAAAACTGGTTAAAGACAAACTACTGACAGATGGCTCTTCATCTGAGTCATCCACACCGAAAGAATTGCCGGACAAGTCTATCTTCAAAGCCTATGATATCAGAGGCATTGTTAATGAAACCTTGACAACGGATGCCGTTGAACAAATTGGTCAAGCCATTGGTACAGAAAACCAAAATAGAGGCAGAAATTCCATTGTGGTGGCAAGAGATGGTCGTTTATCTGGCCCGTCATTGTTGGAAGCTTTGATCAAAGGGTTGAAAAAAAGTGGCTGTGATGTGATTAATATTGGAGCTGTGCCCACTGGAGTCCTGTATTTTTCAACCCATCATTTGGAAACTGGATCCGGGGTGATGTTGACAGGCAGTCATAACCCACCTAATTATAATGGCTTGAAAATCATGCTAGATGGTGAAACATTGGCTGGGAAACTGATTACCAATTTGTATGAAATGATTGCAGAAGGTGATTTAAAAACTGGAGAAGGGGATGTTCAAGAGTTAGACATTAGAGATGATTACATAGACTACATCAGTTCTGAAATTCAATTGGAAAATGACCTGACTGTGGTGGTGGATTGTGGTAATGGCATTCCAGGTGAAATTGCTCCTGAATTACTCGAAGAAATTGGCTGCAATGTAATTCCCTTACACTGTGAAGTCGATGGCGGCTTTCCTAACCATCATCCTGATCCAAGTGTCCCAGAAAATTTACAAGATCTGATCACCACTTTGAAATCAGTTGATGCTGATATTGGTATCGCTTTTGATGGTGATGGTGATCGTTTGGGTGTGGTGACCAAATCAGGTGAAATCATTAACCCTGATCGCTTGTTGATGTTATTTGCTCAGGATGTATTAAGCCGCCAGCCTGGCTCAAGCATTATTTTTGATGTCAAGTGTACTGGACATCTGCCTAAACAGATTGTGAAATATGGCGGTATGCCGATTATGTGGAAAACCGGTCATTCTTTTATGAAAGCTAAACTCAAAGAAACCAATGCAGCTTTGGCAGGTGAAATGAGTGGACACTTTTTCTTTAATGAAAGGTGGTTTGGCTTTGATGATGGTATTTATGCAGCTGCCCGTTTGCTGGAGATACTCGATCAAGAAGAAGTTTCACCCCAAGAGGTCTTTGATACTTTACCAAACAGTATAAATACCCCTGAACTTAAAGTGCACATGAAGGAAGGGGAGCACTATAAATTTATGGATGAGTTTATCGGCAAGGCTGAATTTGCTGATGCCAAGATAACCACCATTGATGGTATTAGAGCTGACTTTGCTAATGGTTGGGGGTTGGTTAGGTGTTCAAACACCACACCATGTTTGGTGATTCGTTTTGATGCTGATGATGAGGCAGCATTAGAAAAAATTAAGGAGCAGTTCCGTGAGCAACTGCTCGCAGTCAATGAAAGTTTAGATTTACCATTTTAATCACGAGGATGTTATGAGTTTAAAAGATACCAGTACTTATTATGGCGGCATTTCAAGGTTTAATCATTGGTTCAGTGCGCTGATTGTTATTGGCATGTTATCTGTCGGATTTTATTTTAATGACATGCCTAGAGGTGATGAAAAATCTTATTGGTTGAAGATGCATATTGGATTTGGTGGTCTGGTATTTTTATTTCTTTGGTTTAGAGTGATTTGGCGTATAGTAGTAAAGTCCCCAGATCCCGTTGAACAAGAAAAGGCTTTAAACATCCTCAGCAAGATAGTCCATTGGGTGTTGTTATTATCAGTATTGGTTATGGCGATCAGTGGCCCAATGTTAATCTGGACCAGAGGTGCAGACATCAATGTTTTTGGTTGGTTTGCAATTCCTACACCTATAGATGAAATGCACGATTTACATGAGTTGATGGAAGAAGTTCATGAAATTGCGGCCAAAGTGTTGTTTGTGAGTATTTTGTTACATGTGGCTGCAGCTATCAAACACCAGTTCATTAGCAAGAATAATGTGTTGGCCAGAATGGTCAAACGCTTAAGGTAGTAAACTCTGAAGTAAAACTGGATTACCAAACAAATTGCGACTGGCTGACCTCAGTAGCTAAAAATTCCTGGATTTTCAGCACTTTCTTTTTATCCAGATAATGCAAATCAATATCTTGGGTGACTGGATTTGAACCTGCGGTGTCCACCGTGATACGAGCCATTTGATTGCGACGGTCGAATGGTGTTTGCATATAGGAAATGTTTTGTATCTTGGCAATTTTTACCACACTGATGGTATGGAAAAATACACCTCGTCGATAGGCAATCACTTGTTTGTTTACCGCATATCCCGCATGTGCGATGTATGCTTTGGCGTAATAAAACGCTATTGGTGCTAATGATAGAGGTAATATGCCAACCCATTGGTAAAAATAAAGCAACGGAACCATCGCTAATAAAATCACCAACATGATTTTCTTGAAAATCCGCTTCCATGCACGTTGCTCAAGGTTTTTCCATTGTATTTTACTCCAGTCTACCTCTGGTTGGATTTGACTGATAACTTGTTGTCCCCTAACCCTCGAAACCAGTGGTGCAATCCAATTCATGGTAATACCACTTTGCTCAGTGACACCACCGGCGGTTTCCATTTTGATGCTGACTTTTCTGAAATAACGGTGCAGGGGAGAATGTTTGATTTTAATCAGCTGTATTCTTTTGATGGGGATGTTGGCGGTTATTTTGGTTAGTAAGCCCATCTCGGCATGTAAGTTTTTATGTTCCTTGTTTAATGTGAACTGATAAAGTTTTAAAAATGCCAAGCCTATTGACGACAGCCAAATAACCAGCATGGTCATGATTCCAAAGGTTATGCCATAAAGAAGCCACTCTGACCAACCCCATAATTCAACATGTAGATCGCCCACAAATTTTTGCATAAAACCAATGAATTTATCCCTATAGTAATCATTTTGCGAAAGAATAGAAAAGACAATACCGATTGGAACCAGGGCTTTGTGTGAGATAAAGCCAAAGGTGGCTACATCCTTATTGCTCATTTTATAAAGTGAATTGGTTGAGACTTGATTTATGGGCACTCCAACGGGTTGGCCATTGTCTGCATGTATGGAGATGCCTTTGTTTTTAATGGTTTGTTGAATAAATTTTACCTGCTGATCTGCAATGACCCTGATGACTGCTTCGGGCTTGACACCAGAGGCTGATTCTACCTGTAAAGTGGCAACCTTAAACAGTTTGTGCAATGGGTTTTTCTCTATGTTCAAATTTTGAATCCGCTCGTAGGGAATTTGACGTAAGGATTTAAACAAAATACCTTCTTTAACCACCAATCGATCTTCTTCTAACCAATAATGATAAAACCAGAATTGGATGATGGTCATGATTGAGGCAACGGTGGCGATGGCTAGAATGATAAAATCTTGACGATCCCCACTGGTGCCGATGATACCAATAGCCAGCGGAATAACACTTTTCTTAATGGCTTCAATAAACAGGAACAGTGGTGAGGACTTATGGAGTCGATAACCTTCAGTTTTTAATTCCATACCTAATTCGTAGCTTAAACCGTATCTTCAGTATTGTTGGTGTTGATCAGTTCCTGACGCAAAGCCGTTGCGTCATCTTGTAACAAACCAGGCAATGTAACTGAGGCATTGCGGGTACCTGCAGTATGCAATACCAGTTTACTTAGCTCGTAACGGCGTTCCAAAGGACCAGTGGTGATATCAATATGCTGTACCCTGTTTCTTGGTACTGTATGTTGTTGTTGCCAAAACACCCCTTTGTGAATACGTAGCCCGACATCCAACAATGAATAGTGATAAGCACGGTACCAATGAATGGAGTAGGTATAAAATATCCCAAATAAAACAATCCAAAAACTCAGCAAACACAAAATTCTCAAGGACCACCCAAAGTCAAAGAGGGTGCTGATTGGTATGGTGAGTGCTATGGAAACAAAAAATACCACCACCAGCGAAGCCAGTCTGAAAATTTTCAGATAACTGGTTTCAAGTTGTTTTTTTTCAAATGTCTGCATGGACTCTTTGCCGAAAAATAAAGGCGAATAAAATTGAACCGCCCTCAAAGTTTAAAAATACTTATTGAAGCCTTTGCTTGATTCGTGAACAAAGACAAAAAGCTTGAAAATGAGCCACTCTTCGTTGAAAAAACTTGTCAATAACGGGCTCGTTTTGTTGTTTAGGTGGTTTGCCAAAGGCAAAAAACCTAAAAATAAAAAACGAAGTAGCCGTGTATTGGACTGCGTTTTCCGCCTTGATTGGTTCATTTTTAGCTCTTTTTCTT